>CAZSBW010000133.1:0-7385 GCA_964604815.1 uncultured Salinivenus sp.
CTCGAACCCTTTCGGGATGACTCATGAATTAAAGTATTTCTGCATGTCTACTTAGGGCCAAAACGAAAGCGCCCTGTTCTCCATCGAGGTCCGCAACCGACTGATTTTCATCTCCGTCTCTTTTTTCTAGCTTTGTTTTCATGAAGGCCATTGCCTCGCTCCCCCCGCACGTGGGACGCGCTCGCGCTAAATTCAGTACGAAGGAATTGAACCGAGGGCAGCGGGTCCGCCGTACTCCCTCAAACCAACCGTGTGAACAGGCCTCACGCGAGGACTTCACAATCCATTCCTGTGTCCTTATGTTTGAGCATTCGAGTGTTGCACGTGGAGGAGCGACCGCTTCAATCAAGCAGGATCGTTCCCCGATCTCCTTGGTATCCAACGTACCGAGAAGCACGAGCCGGTCTCTGCTGGGCTCGTGTCCCTAGCACACGGGCTCCTACCATTCTATTTCTCTTCTACCAGAAGTCTTGCTCGTTGTTATGAGTTTTGACGTGGAATCGCTATCCTCCGAGACGGTGGTCGTTCACATGGGCGAAGCCCTTGATTTTCGCAATGCCGACGAGTTTAAGGACGCCTTTCAGGATCACGTGGAGGACGGGGTGCGGAACTTTATTCTTGACTTCTCGGAAACGGAAGTGCTCGACTCTACCGGGTTAGGCTCCATCTTTTCCCTGTACCGGGAAATTTCCCCAGAAGACGGAAAGGTCGCGTTCGCCGACGTGTCGCGACCAGTCCAGGTCGTGGTGCAACTCACGCGCACCTACAAGGTCTTCCGGCAATTCCCGTCCGTAGAGGCTGCAAAGGAGTCGCTCGCCTAAGTCGCTTGTTCGGAGGTTCTTATCCTTCTCACCCTGTCCGTTTTCTTGAATGAGCGTCCTCGCCCAAGAATATACCGATCTCGACCGTGCCCTCAACGAGGTGCGGTCCGCACTCGAGGAATGGTCAATCGAGCAGGAGGAGGCGTCTGACGAAACGGTTCAGTACACTCAACTCGTGCTCCACGAATGGATCGCAAATCTTCTTCAGCACGCCGACTTTCACGACCGGAGCCCATCCGTCTACATCCAGCTCACGACCGAAAACCGACACATCACCTGTGAGGTCACAGATAATTCAGAGGGGTTTGACCTCGCGGAACAGCTTCCATCCCAGGAGGAAGCGATGGAGGACCTTCCCGAACGGGGCATGGGCCTCCGGATCATCGATGCCTGCACGGACCGCCTCTCTTATACCACAATCGAGTCGGGGCGCCACCGCTTCGAGTTTTCTATTCCCGCTGATCACGATCCATGGCTGAGCACGCTATTTTAGTTGTCGAGGACGATAGCACCGTCCGCGAGCTCTTAAAGTATCGCCTCGGCAAACACTATACGGTTTTCACGGCCACAAACGGCAAAGAAGCACTTGAGGAGATTGATGAGAAGATGCCCGATCTCATCATCTCCGACATCATGATGCCGAAGATGGACGGGTTTGCGCTGCAGTCGGCCCTTCAAGCCGACAAAAACACGCGCGTCATTCCGTTCATCTTTCTCACTGCCCGGGCCGACGAACCGGCGCGCCAGGAAGGCGCTCGGACCGGGGTCGACGATTACATTACGAAGCCGTTCGACATGGAGCAATTGCTGTCGCGGGTGGAGCGGCTGCTCGAACGGGTCGACATGTTTCAGTCGAACCTCGACGCAGAAATTGGCCGGGACTTCTCCAATCGGCTCCTTCCCGATCACGTGCCCGACGTGGAAGGATACACGTTTCGCTCTCACTCGAAAGCCCGAAAGCAGGGTGGGGGCGATCTCTTCGACTGGACGGAGACCGACGACAGTACCTACTTCCTTACCATTGGGGACGTGATGGGAAAAGGCCTGCAGGCAAAATTTTATGCCTTCAGCTTCTTGAGTTACGTGCGCGGGACGCTTCATACGTTCCTCCAGGAGTCGACCTCTCCGGCTAAGGTCATGTCAGAAATCAATGGGATGCTTCTTGAGGACGAGGTGCTCGAGGATACGTTTGCTTCCTTTCTGCTCCTCCACTGGGACCCGGAGGCCCACACGATAACGTACGCGAACGCCGGACACTGCCGTCCGGTCGTTATCACGCCGGAGTCGGCCCGGATCGCCGAGCACAGCGACCTCATTCTCGGCCTGGAAGCGGACGCGTCTTTTTCCGACGTGACCGTGGATCTCGATCCGAACACTGCGCTGGTCGCCTACACGGACGGCCTCATGGAACTCCCGATCAGTGACGGCAACATGCTAGGGGAGGAAGGAGTGCGGGACGTCGTAGCCGAAGCGTACGGACACGAGGACCCCATTCCCTCTCTACTCGATTCAGCCCTGAGTCGAAGCGACGAAGAGGACTTCCAGGACGACCTGCTCGTCGTCTGGCTCCAGCGAAAGGCCGTCGACGATCCCAACGGCTCCTACTGATCCGTGCCTGGATCGCATACCACATCTCCAATCAGTTGGGGACCGTCTTGCCGCTTCAGGCGAAGACGCTCTCAGTCCAAATCGGCATCCAGTCGAGGTTTTTTCCTCACTACAGCCTAGAGACGGGTCCGGCCGAGCGGCCCTGGCAAGCCCCATCGGCCGGTTGGCCTTCGATTCCCGCGACCACCTGTCGATTCTGCGTCAGAAGACCCGAATGATGCCTTCGGGCTCCCCCCCCGAATACGACTACTTGCTGGAGGCTGCAAGGGTACGGTGATCCCGGACAACTGGGATGAGTTGTTTCCACCCCGAGCGCCGCAGACCGATCAGGGTCTCCTGCCAGCGGAAAAGCGGGTCATCACTTGCCTGGCACAAAGCAGGCATCCCAAGCGCAGGGTCCCCCGATGCGTTATTCTGGCCCGATCGCAAGAGGCGTTGTCCCGATCTCCTCCCTGCACGTATCTGGGCCTCCCGGCGGTCGAACGTCACCAAAGCACCGCCAGATCAGTCCGCGCCCAGTCGAGATGACACGATCAGACCGACTTTGGGAAGATGGGAGCATTTTCTTGGAAGATTAGATTATCGATTGAAAAAAAGCGCTTCTATACTACCGGTAGTCAAATTTCGGGAGATCCAGAGAACGGCGTATGATTCTTTGGCCTGCGGAAGCGTTTACAGGTGCAACGTTGGAAGCGCTTCAAAAAAATACTCGCACTGCTACCAACCAGCCGTGACCAGCCCCCTCCCTTTTCGCGACGCTCCAGCCCGAACGACGGAGCATCATTGGGAGGTCCCACCATTGGCACGTACGGTGCGAAGAGCACCGGGGGGTTTGAGAATACGTGGCGCCCCCGGCTTTCCTTCCGATCCGTGAGAACGAGTGCAACCCACATTTCCCGGACAGATGGGAACCGAGTGTACCCGTACCCGACAGGGGATTTGAAAAGTGTATTCACGTATCGGCAAGCGCAGTAGATGGCGGTTAGGAGAATAATCCACGCTCCCTTCTCCCAACCCAGCGGAAGGCCACGATCGCAGTTGGCCCCTTCCTCTGCCCTCAAACTCGACACTCATCCTCATTACCCAAAAGATCAACTTATGAGTAGCCCTGATAAACGCACGACGTCACACTGGATGATTGCCGCGGTGGTGTTGTGTGTCACGGCGATCGGCTTCCAGCCGTTTGCCCCGGTCGAGGCTCAAGACTGGCCGGACGAGCCCAATTATCCGGACATAACACAAAACGAAGCTCGAAACTATGCCCAGGAGGAGTACGGTCCGCTCAACGAACGCGAGAAGGCGGCCGTGAAGTGGGCCATGGAATTTCAGCCGTCGGTCCTTACCCTCAAGGAGCAGATCGACGAGTTAATGTGGTTCGCTCAAAACGCCGAAGACCTCCGCGGCACCGACGTGGAGTCCGTCGCCGAGACGATTAAGACCCACAAGTGGGAGTCGGACGTTCTCGCAGATGCGTTCGCGGAGATTACCGGCATCAACGTGAGCCACAACATCATCGGGGAAGGCAGCCTCGTCGAAAAGCTGCAGACCCAGCTCGCCTCCGGTCGGAGCGTCTACGACATTTACGTTAACGACGCCGACCTGATTGGGATGCACACCCGCCTGGGTAGCGCGGTGAACCTCACCGATTACATGAACGGCGCAGGCAGCAAGTACACGAATCCGACCCTTGATCTCGACGACTGGCTGAACGCCGAGTTCGGCCAGAATTACGAGGGGGAGCAGCTTCAGCTCCCGGACCAGCAGTTTGCGAACCTCTATTGGTTCCGCTATGACTGGTTCACCGATCCGGATCTCAAGGAGCAGTTCCGGAACGAGTACGGATACGAGCTCGGTGTGCCCCGCAACTGGGCAGCCTACGAAGACATCGCCGAATTCTTCACCGAGTCCGTTAGCCCGTCCGACGTGGGCGCAGACGCCGAAGGGATCTACGGCCACATGGACTACGGCAAGAAGAGCCCCTCGCTCGGCTGGCGCTTTACCGACGCCTGGCTCTCCATCGCCGGCGTGGGCGACACCGGTCTCCCGAACGGCAACCCCGTCGACGAATGGGGAATCCGCGTTGAGGATCGCATTCCGGTCGGCGCCACGGTAGACCGAGGCGGCGCCACGAACGGCCCGGCCGCCTACTACGCCACCCGGAAGTACATCGAATGGATGGAGAACTATGCGCCGCCGTTCGCCACGTCGATGCGCTGGTCCGAGGCCGGCCCGGTGCCCTCGCGCGGCAACATTGCGCAGCGCGCCTTTCAGTACATCACCTTCCTCTCGGCCGACCCCTTCACGAAGCCGGGTTCTGCCGTCACCGACGAGGAGGGCAATCCGAAGTGGCGAATGGCCCCGACGCCCCACGGCCGCTACTGGGACGAAGGGATGAAGGTCGGCTATCAGGATGCCGGAAGCTGGACCATCCCCGTTCAGACGACAGGCAAAACGCGGCACGCGTCCTGGATGTGGGCACAGTTTGCCTCGTCCAAAACCGTGTCCCTCAATAAGTTCAACGTGGGCAACACCCCGGTCCGGAGCTCCACGGTCAACTCGGACTACTGGGAGAAGCACGAAGGCGAACTTGGCGGCCTGATTACCTTCTACCAGTCGCCGGTGGAGGACAAGTGGACGGACACCGGCACGAACGTGCCCCACTACCCCCTCCTCGCGGAGCAGTGGTGGAAGCAGGTGGCCCAGGCCGTCACGGGAGAGAAAACCGTGAAGCAGGCCATGGACGACCTGGCAAACATCCAGAACTCTCTCATGCAACGGCTCCGCTTAGAAAATTACTCGCCGGAGCTCAATGAGAAGCGCTCCCGCGAGTACTGGCTCAATCAGGACGGGGCCCCGAAGGCCGAACGGTCGCCGGAGGATCCCGTCACGGTTCCGTACGACGAGCTCATTCAGCAGTGGGAGCAGGAGTAGGCTCTCCTTTCCTCTCTGGATAACGTTTCCTGACTGCAGTGGGGGCCGCTCTGGTCCCCGCTGCGGTGAGGGCGTTTGTCGAGAAGGACTCTAGCGCAGGGCACGCAACGGCCGGGAGCCCCGCACCGGTCCATTGCAACCGAAAATCCGTAGACTGCGGGCGGCGTGTGCTCTGTTCCCCTTTTTGCAGGACCCCCCTTTTGCTTCAACGCTCCCTTTCATCCTTCACGTGCATGCTCTCAAAGTCTCACCAAACTATGTTTACGTCTCTAGCTACCAATTTCCGACGCGTGAGTGCGTCGCTCACCATCCCGCTCCGCTCCCTCTGCGCCGGGCTCTTCGCGCTGTTGCTTTGTGTCGCGATCCAGCCTGCACAGGCGCAGATGGAGGACGGAGAACTTCCGAACATTGACTTCGCCGTCAACTTAATGCAATCGGGTCAGGCGCTGTCTGTTGACGACAACACCGGGTTGCATTCCGGCTTCCACCAGGTCCGTGCGGGCTTGAATGCCAGCGTTCAGTTCTCGGACCGCGTGAGCGGCCTCTTGATGCTCGAATCCGAGCCAAATGACTTCGGCGGAATTAACGACTTTTCACCCCAGGTCGACTTCGCGATCCTCGATCTTGAATTTACCGACCAGCTGACGTTTCGAACCGGTACGCCAGTTACAGGGCTCATCAACTTTCGCGGCTTTTCGGACGGTCCGGTCGTACAGGGGAACCCCCTCATCGGCAACTCCCCGGCCGACATGATCACCGCCGCCCACGGCGTCAAGCTCATTGGCTCTTATGAGACGTTTGGGTTTGACGTGACCATTAACCGGAGCTTCGGAGAGGGCTTCAACTCCGAGCAGACGGGCGTCAATCTGATTGCCAAGGCCAAATATACAGCCTCCGACCTGTTCAAGGTCGGCGGTGGGTTCGCCACTCACACGGGAGAGGGCGTTACTCCCAACGGCGACAGTAAGGGCTCCCCCGGCGTGGTATTTGCGAATGGCGACCGAGAAAATTACAACTTCCCTCGAAGCGGTACTGCCTCCACGGACACGCACGTAAACATGCCCGCTGGGACGATCTTCCAGACCGACGCCAAGGTGACCGCCGCCGGACTTGACACTGACGTGTGGCTCGGATACGCGACGGAGAGCGACTACGCTCCGTACGACGGCAATACCTTCAGCGCCCTCTTCGCCGGTTTAGGCGCCAAGTATCCGTTTACCGAGGACTTTTACGCGGCCGGTCGCTTCACCTACGTCGGCGACCAGTCGGACGGGGCGAGCGACGCCGACCATACAGCCGTGAGTCGGACGCAGCTTGGCGTGGGCTACGCAATCTACGACAAAGCCCTCTTCAAGGTCGAATATGTACGCCAAGTGGAAGGAGGCAACACCTCCCTTTCCCGCATCGGGGACAACTGGTCCGGCGTGACGGCGGAGCTGTCCCTTGAGTTCTAACGGCCTCAGAAGCTGTTTGGTGGATGGATTCGAAGCCGAGACACAGTGGGCGAAGTGCCAGAAAGGCGCTCAAGTGAGTCCCTGTAGCGGCGCTACCGGGCGAACGCAGAAGCCTTTCTGCACGAGATCCACGAAGTCGCAGGTCGAAGACAATCCGCCAAACAGCTTCTCATACTGCCCAAATGGGCACGATTAATCTGGGCACGACGTCCCAGCCGGCCTGGGGCCGTCCCCGTATCGGTGGCGGCTCCAGTGCCATATTTTGTAGCGTTCCCTTTTCTCGATCCGTGGCTGGAGGGAACCATTGCTCCCACAATCCTTCCCCTCTGGACCGCTGACGACCCCCAATCTCTCCCAGCGTCCAGTCCCGCTTCCCATCAGTGATCGCCCGTGCGCTCCCAGGCGTGAGACCCTGGCGTGAGCGACGTTGGCATCCGTACGAGATCAACCACACCAGAGAACGCGGGACGGGGATTCTCTGCCTTTCGTCGAACGACGTGTTTCCTCACCCGCACCGCTAATCCTCAGTTACCGTGCCTCCTCCTTTGCCGAACAGCCCCCTCCTGCCGGT
>CAZSBW010000134.1:0-3608 GCA_964604815.1 uncultured Salinivenus sp.
AACGTCCCTGAGGTATCAGTAAACCATCGACCGCATTCCTCGCATTCGTAGCGATAGAGATGGTCTCGGTAGTTGGTCGTGCGAACCGCCACGTCTGAGGAGCCGCATTCTACGCACTTCGGCCCATCGGGCCACCGCAGCGCGCGCCAGGTCTCCGCACAATCAGATCCGTCGGGCAAAAACGACTCGTCGCTCAACGCCATGACAGAGCGGTGCTTCTTCCGAAGATCTCACTTCCGAAGATCACGTCAAGGATCAATGTGACGAACAGAGGCGATTCACGTTTCTACAAGAGCGGACGCGATTTCCCTTTTATTCACCTCGCTTAATTTGAGCATCGGTTGCAGATCCAGTAAAGTGTTCGAGATATTGATTTACATGCGTTCACCAATTCGGGAGCGGCGGCCCCGGCGGCTCCCCCCGAATCGATACTCTATATAAACCCCACCTCGAGTCCCATGTCGACGTCTAAACTCAAACTGTCCGCTGGACTTCTCTTTTTCTTCGCCCTCCCCTTCGCCGGGGTTGCCCAGGACGCCGACACGACCGACGGCATTCCCACCGGTGCCGCAAGCCAGCCCGACACCCCGGTTGAAGAGTGGACTGACAAGACCATTCTCGTGACCGGTGGGCATCCGGACGACGACTCCCACGCGTATGGAACCCTGTCTCTGCTTCAGGAAAACGGCAACGAAATCTACGTTCTCATCATGACGACCGGGAACGTAGGGACGAAGGATCCCGACATGACGCGCAACCGGCTCTCACAGATTCGTCGAGAGGAGGAGCTCGAGGCGCTTTCTGCCCTGGGGATTCCGGAAGATCACTACATCAACCTCGGCTACACGGACGGCATGCTCGAGTTTGCCGACGAAAAGGAGGTCGTCAAGCGGCTTGTCCGGCACATCCGGAAGATTCAGCCGAACGTTCTCATCTCGTTCGATCCCGGCTGGGGATACCAGGCGTGGCACAAGACCGACCACCGTGCGGCGGCGTACCTGTCGGCCGACGCGGCTCGGGCCGCTGAGTGGCGACTTCTGTTTCCGGGCCAAATCAATCACCAGGGGCTCGAGGCACACACGATTGACGAGTACCTGTTCTACGACAGCCCCGTCCCCGAGGCTCATAACGTGACCGTGGACATCAGCGGCGAACACGCCGAAAACAAGGTAGAGGCGGTGTCCGCCCACATGAGCCAGTTCAGTTCGGCCTGGAGCGATTACCGTCCCGAACTCCCTCCCGAAGAGCGAAAAGAGTACATGGAAAGTATTCGGGAGAGAGTCTACGGAGAGACCGAAAACGGGCGTCCGGTCGAGCGATTTCGCTACTACGAGGGCATTCCCGACGGCATTGGGAAGCGCCAAGGTGGATACTAGTGTGGGCTCCCGTCCTGTTTAACAGAGCTCGCGCCCATGTAGAGCAGGGAAACTCTACTGGAAGAGCGGTGGAAGCGTACACGTAGGGGGCCCTCTCCCCGACGATTTCCAGAACCGACGTCCCGGAACTGGGAATCTCGGGGGCGTGCCCCCACCGCACGAAACGACAGAGGCCAACTTCCTCTCCCCAAGTTGTAACTTGCCCCCTGACGTGTTTCTCTTACGAGAGGAAAAACAGAGACTCCGTCCACCTGACGTTCCTCGACACACCCTTGATCGAGCCGGTTGGAGAACCGCATTGCGTCGCACACGTTCTGATGCGAGTCCGAGGGGACGGCCGGCGGGAGGTTCAAAGAGGATGAAACGCGGGTGTCCTGAATTTCCACTAAGTTCCGCGGACGGGCACCCTTTTGAATCCCTCTATTGGAGGAAGTAAGGAGGACAGATTCCAGATCGGGCTACTGACGACTGCAACCTTCTACACAAGGGCGAAACGGAAATGGCTCGCGTTCCTCTCTTATCGGAAGATGAGGTCTCGGACAAGGTCCAGGACATCTACGAGAAGCTGGAGGATGCCAACCTGGACGCGTTCATACACCAAGCGCAGGCGTTGGCCCATCACTCCCCGTTCTTGAAGGCGATCAGCCAGCTTCTACTGGCCTACTACCACAAGAGCGTCGTTCCCCAGGAGTACCTCGAACTGGTCGTCCTAGCGGTCTCAGTTGGAAATCAGTGCGAGTATTGCGTGTATCACCACGCTCCTCTGGCGCTACAGACCGACCTTGAGGAGGACAAGGTACGGGCAGTTGTCGAAGAGCAATGGGAGGAAAGCTCTCTGTTTGACGAAACGGAGCGCCTCGTTCTGCAGTACGCGGAGCAGATCCATCGGGACGCAAATCGGGTGGACGACCAGCTGTTCGCTGCGCTACGAGAGCGCTTTACCCACCAGCAGCTGGTCGAGTTGACGGTTCGGATCGCGATGTGCGGCTTCTTCAACCGGTTCAATACTGCTCTGCGTCTCGACCTTGAGCCATCCGCCCAGGAGCTGTACCAGACAATGACGAAAGAGCAACGGGAGTTCGTACCCGGCTCAGAGTAACGCGCCCCGCTCGCCGATCCGACCAGGCCCCCCAGTCGGGCTCGTCGTTTCGCACTCTTGATCGAGGACCCGCTCGATGGAAGAAAGAGCCACACAGGCCGGTGACGTGCAGTCGGAGCCCAACGTCTTCCCGGTGCCGTATCGTCCCTGGTTTGTAGCCCAATCGCTCAAGGGGCGACTCTTTCAACTGTGGATGATAGCGTTCTTTGGTCTGACGTACGTGGTCGTAAGTAGTGACCTCGTCAGTCAGATTTCGGTCTTGGGCCTCCCGGGCAACATGGGATGGATTTATCTCGCCGAGCTCTGCACGATTGCCGTGCTCGTCGTGACCTACTACGCCCAGTGGCGGAAGCGGGCGCACCGCGCAGATCGACAGGTCCAGAAAATTCTCGAGGAGGAGACGAGCGCGGGCCCCGAAGGAGAACCGGAAACGAGTCAGCGAGGCGCATCGCCCACTCAATAGAAGGCTTTGTCGCCCGAACAATACCGCTCGGGGTCTGATCGGCTGCCAGTCTGAACCTCTATGGACTACAGCACCGGCGCCGTCATTGTCGTCGTCATCTATGCCCTGGTCATTCTCGGCAAGGGCCTCGGTCTGCACTTTCGGCAGCAAAGCACACTTCTGAACTATTTTCTGGCCGATCGCAGCCTGCGCCCCCTGGTCCTGGTGATGACCATTGCCGCCAGTTTCTTCAGCATGTTCTCGTTCATGGGGGCATACGGGACCACCTGGCGGATCGGGATCAATTTCCTGAACCAGGGCTGGTGGATGCTGATGTTCATTTCCTGGGTCGGCGTCGCTCTAGGGGGACGCATCTGGATTCTGGGGCAGCGTTTCGACTTCATCACGCCCGCCGACCTGCTGGCCCATTATTACGACAGCCCGGTCGTTCGCGGACTCGTCGTCGTTCTGGCGTTGCTCACCGTTTTTCCGTACGCGGCAATCCAGTTTAGCGGAGTCGGCAAGATGCTGCAGAGCTTTACGGGCGGAACGGTTCCGTACGACGTGGGCGTCACGGTCTTTCTCATCTTTACGGCGTTCTACACGCTGATCTCGGGGATGCGCGGCGTGGCCTGGACCGACGTGCTCCAGGGGGCCTTCTTCTTCGCCATTATGTTCAGCGTAATGTTCT
>CAZSBW010000134.1:3618-7334 GCA_964604815.1 uncultured Salinivenus sp.
CGTGTACGAGGTTCAGGAGGTTAACCCCGAACTGCTCGAGTTCACCAAAGGCTTTCCCTGGTTCCTCAATCTCTCGGTTATCTGGGGGTTGGGCTTTGCCGTGCTTCCCCACATCTGGCAACGGTGGTACGCAGCCGACAGCCTAGCGACGATCCACCGTTCCTCGTGGATTTTGGGCGTGGTCAGCTGGACATTCTGCCTCCCCATCATATTCGTCGGCCTAGCGGGCCACCTCCTGCTGCCCGACCTGGGGGCGACGGAATCCGACGCCCTCTTTCCGACGCTGATGTCCCGCTACCTGCCCGGTCTGGGGATGTTCGTTGTGGCGGCCGCCTTTGGCGCCGCAATGTCGACGATCGACTCGATGCTGCTCTCGATCAGTTCCATCTTCGAGAACGACATCTACGCCCGCTACATTCAGCCCGACGCCAGCGACGCAACACGCACCTTCGAAGGCAAGGGCTTCGTGCTGGTCTTTTCGGCCCTCTTGATGGCCTTCGCTCTGAGTGAGACGGGTCGAAGCCTCATTGTGCCCATTGCCAACGTAGGTGCCGCAATCGGTCTGGTCGTGCTTCCGTCCCTCATCGGGCCGCTCTACTGGCCCCGAGGAACAAAGGCCGGGGCGATCAGCTCGCTGACCACGGGCCTGCTCTTTATGCTTTTGACCCTGGAGCCCCAGCTTCGGGACTGGATGCTGCCCGACGCCGGGTACCTGTCGTTCCCGGCGCTTTCCGGGTTGCTTCTCTCTGCGGTCGTGTACTTCGGCGTCAGCTTGATTACACTCCCACTGCCCTACGATAAACAAAAGAAATATCACGGGTATCTGTCCCGCGTGCTCTACGGATCGCACTCCGAGGCGGACAGGCCCGGGACGGACACCCGCGTAGAACCGTCGCCTCGCCCTCCCGAAGACTAAAGAGATTCATCGTGCATCTTCGATTGTATCCGTGGAGCTTGAAGCTACCTGCCGGTCGTTTCTTCGAGGCAGGGATCCGAGCAATCCATACGCTTCTCCATAGAGGACATAACGTCCCGGGACTCGATCTTCGATAAAAAAGCAACGTGAACGATGTCGCAGACGGTAGACGTAGTCATAATCGGCGGAGGAATCATGGGAACGAGCATCGCCCTGCATCTCTTCGAACAGGAAGCTGGCAGGGTGGTGCTTCTCGAAAAGAGTTTCCTGGGAGCTGGCTCGAGCGGAAAGTCCGGGGCCATTTTGCGCCAGCATTACTCCCACGAAACGACGATCCGCATGGCGCGGAAGAGCCTCAAGTTCTACGCCTCCTTCCGGGAGCGCTACGATCGAGACATTGGCTTCCGCCAGCCGGGGATGTTGTTCATTGCCAACGAATCGGAGCGGGAGTCGCTGGAGCGCAACGTCGAAGTTCAGCGCCTACACGGGGTCGAGGCCGAAATTCTCGACGCCGAGGGCCTGCGCGAGGTCGAACCCCGGGCCCAGTTCGAGGACGACGCGCTCGGGGCGTGGGAGCCAGAAGCCGCGTACGTCAACCCCGTGCGAACCGTGTACGGGCTCGCCGACGCGGCCCAAAAGCGCGGCGCGACTCTTCGCACGGGTGTCGCTGTCACCGAGGTGATGGTCGAGGACGGAATCGCTCGTGGCGTTCGTACCTCGGAGGGAGACACCATCGAGTCGGAGGCCGTCGTCAATGCGAGTGGCCCCTGGGCGGGCACGCTCCTCCAACGCCTGGACCTCGACTATCCCTTACAGGCCATCCGTCCGGAACAGGCTTACCTCGAACCCCCGGGGGATTTCGGGGAGCGCACGGCCATCTACGCCGATTTGTTGACTGGAATTTACTGGAAGCCCGAGGACGCGGGCTGGACCCGAATCGGCAAGATGAGTTGCGAGGGAGACGAGGACGTGCCCGATCCGGATCATTATGACGAGGGCGTCAGCCAGGACTTTCTCGACTATGCGCGGTCGGCCATTTCAGAGCGTATCCCGTCGTTCGAGCGCGCCGTGTCCTGGGGCGGGTGTGGGGCCTTGTACACCATCACCCCCGACGCACATCCGCTCGTCGGGCCCGTTCCCGAAGTCGAGGGCCTCTACCTCGCCTCTGGATTCAGCGGCCACGGATTTAAGATGGCGCCGGCCGTCGGCGCGGGAGTGGCGGCGCTTATCACGGACGCCGATCCCGCCCCTTTCGATCCCGACTTCTTTGCCGTGGACCGGTTGCGGAAGAACCGCCCCGTGACGGTGCCCTACTCGTATGGCATTCTTGGATGAACGCTCAGCGGAGCACGACCCCATGGGGCCCTTCGAGGTCATCGTTATCGGGCTTGGCGCATCGGGAAGCGCGGCCGTCTCCCAGCTTGCCCAACGTGGCCGAGACGTGCTGGGGCTGGATCGCCACGTTCCGCCGCACACTCATGGGTCCTCCCACGGAGGCAGTCGCATCATCCGCACACTGTACGCGGACGGGGCGACGTACCTCCCCCTGATCCGGCGCTCCTACGCGCTGTGGCGCGAATTGGAAGCCCTCTCCGGCCGGGACCTTCTGCGGACGACCGGCGGCCTGGTGATCGGTCCCCCGGACAGCGAGATGGTCGCAGGGCCGAAGGCGAGCGCTGAAACGCACGACCTCGAGCACGAGGTGCTCTCAGCCGACTCCGTGCACGAGCGCTTCCCGGCCTTCCGGGTGCCGGACGGGCAAATCGGCCTCTGGGAGCCGGAGGCCGGCGTGCTCGATCCCGAGGCCTGCATCCGAGCACACCTGGCCGGGGCGGAGAACCACGGGGCCACCCTCCACGTCGATGAGCCCGCAAGGGATTGGGCGCCCTCCGGCGGCGGCGTACAGGTGAGCACCCCACAGCACCTCTATCACGCGGACCGTCTCGTCGTCTGTCCGGGCGGGTGGACGCACGACTTTTTTCCTGGGCTCAACCTCCCGCTGGAGGTCGAACGCCAGGTCAACGGCTGGTTTCGCCCGAGGGCCAATCCCGGGCACTTTGCGCCCTCCCACTGCCCGATCTTACGATGGGAATACCGACCGGGGCACTCGCTCTACGGCTTTCCGGATTTCGGCGACGGTGTGAAGGCCGGTCTTCACCACGACGGAGAATGTGCCGAACACCCCGACGAGCTTTTGCACACGGCAACTGAGGACGACGCGGCGGCACTGCGTCGGCCGCTGCGCAGATTGTTGCCCGACGTCGACGGTTCCCTTGCCCAGATGCGGACGTGCTTCTACACGAACATGCCGGACCACGACTACCTGATCGACGAGCACCCCGAGTTCCCACAGGTCGTCTTTGCGAGCGCCGGTTCCGGTCACGGGTTCAAAACGGCGAGCGCGATCGGCGAAATTCTCGCCGATCTCGTTACCAAAGGCCGCACGTCGCTCGACATTGAGGCCTTTCGACTGAAACGTCGGACCCCCGGGTAGACAGAACTGACCTCTCACTGACCTTCTGCCCTCGGATGAGAAGAAACGCCACGTTTGCGGTGGGGTGAAAAGAAGGTCGCTCTTGTGTAGGAACGATCAGACCGTGTTTGCTGTCCATGTCCCGCTCGGACCCGTTCATCGATTTGCTTCGACGAGATGGCCTTGAGCGAAGAGTCGTTTTTTCCGATGCTGAGGATTGTGCCGAAACCTGGCGGGTGCTCCGTTGGCCCGATGGCCCTCGGTGCGTGAGATGCGGATCTTCGAACGTGGCGGTTCAGGACTGGGACTACCTCAGTCGGCTCAGGC
>CAZSBW010000135.1:0-7333 GCA_964604815.1 uncultured Salinivenus sp.
GGGGACTGTCTTCGACGCACAGAACGGGCAGACCCTGCCCGGAGCTAACGTCAGCGTTGTCGGTTCCCAACGGGGAACGGCCACGAATGCAGACGGGGAGTACACCCTTGAGAACATTCAGCCGGGCACGTACTCCCTTCGCGCCTCGTTTGTGGGCTTCCAGGCTTCGGTCGTGGAAGGCATTGAGGTGTCAGCGGGCCAGACGACGGAGGTAGACTTCCAACTCACCGCCAGCCAGGAGACTCTCGAAGAAGTTGTTGTTGTGGGGTATGGTGAGCAGGAGGAGGGAGATGTTACTGGTTCCATTAATAGTGTGAATACGGAAGGATTCAATCCGAATACGACGAGTCCGGAGCAGGCGATTTCCGGAAAGATCTCCGGGGTTCAAATCTCGTCTTCGGATGGGGCACCTGGGTCTGACTCTTTCATTCGAATTCGCGGTGCCAGTTCTGTAAATGCCGACAGCGAGCCTCTCTTCGTGATTGATGGGGTTCCCATCGATAATGACGGAAATAGTGCGTCTCGAAATCCGCTCAACTTCCTCAATCCAGGCGACATTGAGGACGTTACGGTGCTGAAGGACGCATCCGCAACGGCCATTTACGGGGCGCGTGGATCCAACGGCGTCATTATGATCGAAACGAAGCAGTCAAGTGAAGGGGAGGGACGGATCACGTACTCGGGGTCGTTTTCGACCTCACGCGTGCAAGACAACATTGATGTCTTGGGGGTAGACCAGTTTCGCAGCGTTACTCGTGAGAAGGCTCCTGGCCAGCTCGGCCAACTCGGCGATGCACGAACGAACTGGCAGGATCTCGTGGAGCGAGACGCGTTCACACAGGAGCACTCTCTGAGCTTTTCTCGGGGATACGAGGACTCCAACATCCGCCTTTCCCTGGGTTGGCTTGATCAAGAAGGCACCATTGAGACCTCCAGCACCGAACGGGTTAGTGGATCCCTCAAGTATAACCAGGATTTTTTGGACAACTCGTTGACGATTCGGACGAGCCTGCGTGGATCGAAAGTCATGAATCGTTTTCAACCCGGTGTGGTCGGTACGGCGGCCGACTTTGCGCCGACCCAACCGATACGAGACGTTAGGAGTCCGTATGGTGGATTCTTTGAATGGGAGCCCAACCTTGCTCCGAAAAACCCCGTGGCGACGCTCACGCACACCAGGAACCGGGGAGAAACGAACCGGAGCATAGGAAACGTAGAGGCCGAGTTGAGTATTCCCTACATTGAGGGATTGGCTCTTCGCACGAAGGTTGGGTACGACCTTCAGGAGGGCGAGCAGGAGTTCTTTCAGCCTACGTTTCTGAAGGCACAGGCCGACGCTGGAGAGGATGCCGGGTTCCTTGCGCGCCGCAATTTCTCGCGGTTGAACACGCTCTTTGATTCGTTCCTGGAGTACGAGCGGCTCTTTGATGGAATCAGCAGCCAGTTCGACGCCACAGCGGGATACTCCTGGCAGGAATTCCAGTCCGAGTTTCCGGAGTTTGAGGGAAATGGACTGAACACAAACGCACTGGGAGTCAACAGTACCGATCCTGTGACCGGAGAAAAGAATTTATTCGTCCAGGAGACACCGAACCGGCTTATCTCCGCTTTTGGACGTTTCAACTACACGCTTCTGGACCGGTACCTCCTCACCTTTACCGTTCGACGAGATGGATCGTCACGGTTTGCGCCTAAGAATCAGTGGGGAACATTTCCGTCTGCGGCGTTGGCCTGGCGCGTGTCTCAAGAGCCGTTTCTGGAAGGTGTTGACGTCTTGTCCAACCTGAAAATCCGAGGTTCTTGGGGAGAGACTGGCAATCAGGAAATCGGTGAATTCCTCTACGCCCCGCTGTACCGTCGAGGAAACTCGGACGTTCAGTATCCCTTCGGCGATGGGTTCGTTGGTACGATCCGTCCGGATGCCGCCGACGAGGGGATCCAGTGGGAAACGGTTCGAACGACCAACGTGGGCGTCGACTACGGATTTCTCGACGGGCGCATTTCGGGCTCTTTTGAGTACTACATAAAAGAGACCGAAGATATGCTTTTTCCGGTTACGGTGCCCCGAGGAGCGAATCTGAGTGACGTCGTCGTCACCAACGTTGGTACGATGGAAAACACGGGATACGAGTTTTCCATCGACGCTCAAGTGGTTGAAACCGAAGACTTCTCCTACCGAAGTCAGTTTAACGTCTCCACGAACGACAATGAGGTGACCAAAGTAAGTCGTGGATCTGACGAGTTCACGCCGCCGCAACTTGGCATTCAGGGCGGTATCGGGAACGCGGTTCAGATTGTTCGGGAAGGAGAAGCGATCAACTCCTTTCTCGTCCTCCAGCACAAAATGGACGAAAATGGCGATCCCTTGACGGACGGGGTTGATCACAATGGAGACGGGGCAATCAACGATCTGGACCTCTACGAAGACGTGAACGACGACGACGAAATCACGGAGGCGGACCGTGTTATCGACGGAAGCCCGCAGCCCGATTGGATTTTGGGACACACGTCGAACCTCTCGTACCAGGGATTCGATCTGAGCTTCACCCTGCGGGCCCATCTTGGCAACGAGGTTTATAACAACACGGCCTCCTTCCGCGGTCACCTCCAGCGGTTGAAAGGAGAGACCCCCAACAATCTCCACGAGTCGTATCTGACGACGGAATTCAACAATCCTCAATTTTTCTCTGACTATTACGTTGAGGATGCGTCCTTCCTCCGTGTCCAGAATATAACGCTGGGGTACAATATCGGGGCGATTCCGAACGTCAATCGGCTCCGCGTGTACGGCTCTGTAAAGAATGCATTCGTCTTCACGGGGTATAGCGGGCCGGATCCCGAAGTCCCTAATGGACTTGACTCGAACCTCTATCCCCGCTCCCGGACCTTTACAGCGGGCATTAACCTGCAGCTGTAATGAGCTTTGCGCACCCAATAGACCGTCTTACCTTAAGAAACCCTATTCCCGCAATGTTTAATACCAGAAGGATTCTCACGGTTCTCACCGCTTTCCTCCTGCTCGTCGGCATGAGTGGATGCACCGACGTCTCGGTGAATCCGAAGAGCAGTTCCACAGCCAACAATACCTTCTCGGAAGATGGAGCGTACAAATCTTATCTCGCGAAGCTGTACGGTGGACTCGCCGTTGTTGGGCAGAGTCGCGCCGACCAGGGAGGCGTTGACGTCGAGGCCGGGGTAAATGACAACGGCTGGACCAATTACACACGGATCTACTGGGCGCTGCAGGAACTCCCGACGGACGCGGCGGTCATCACCTGGAATGATCAGACGATTCAGGACTTCAACGACCACAGCTGGGATACTAATGATCCTTTCGTGGAGTCCATGTACAGTCGAATTTTCTTCCAGGTCGCTCAGGTAAACGAGTTCCTCCGACAGTCGACGGATGATATGCTTGACGAGCGGAATGTCGATGCGGAGGTTCAGGAGGCAATGCCGCAGTGGCGAGCCGAGGCGCGATTTCTGCGCGCGCTCAGTTACTGGCACGCTGTGGACATATTCGGCGGTGTGCCCCTGGTTGAAGAAGACTTTCCCCGGGGCGCGCAGCCGCCGGAGTCGAACACCCGGCAGGAGGTGTTCAATTTTGTCGAACAGGAGTTGCTCGAAATTACGGGTGATGCGGAGGGCGATGCTCCCGAAGAGGTGCTGCTGGAGCCCGGTGAGTCTGAGTACGGTCGCGTCGATAAAGCCGCTGCCTGGATGGTGCTCGCTAAGCTCTATCAGAATGCGCCCGTCTACATTGGGGAGAATCGCAGCTCGGATGTGGTTGACTACACCAGCCGAATTATCGACTCTGGAGTTTATAACTTTGATCCGCAGCAGTCGGAGTACCAAAACCTCTTCCTGGCCGACAATCGTGGGGCAAAAGAGTTCATCTTTGCGGTTCCGGCCGACGGCCAAAACACGCGATCGTTCGGCGGAACGACCTTTCTCGCCCACGCCTCCGTAGGCGGATCACTGAACCAGAAGTCCGGTCAGCTCGGGCTGGACACGGGGTGGTTCGGGCTGCGCACGCTTTCGGCGTCGGTCGACAAATTTTCGTCCAGTGACACTCGGCCCATGTTCCCGAACCTGACAGCCAGTGAGACGAACTCGGATGGCCAGTGGTACACCGACGGACAGTCGAAGTCCGTGACGGATCTCCGCGACTTTAGCACGGGGTATCTGGCGCCGAAGTATCAAAACGTCACGTCTGGAGGTGCTACTGGATCCGACCAGACGTTCGTTGACATTGATTATCCGATGTTTCGCATCGCCGACGCGTACTTAATGTACGCTGAGGCCGTGGTTCGCGGCGGTGGGGGAAGCCAGGATCGGGCCGAAACCCTCCTGAATGACATCCGAGAACGGGCCGGGTTGAATCGGGACGTGGACTTGGCGGCACAATCGCAACAGGAGAATCTGGACTTTATCCTGGACGCTCGGGCCCGCGAGCTGTTCTGGGAGGGCCATCGCCGAACGGACCTCATTCGGTTTGGTCGCTTTAGCGGCGATGCGTACACCTGGGCGTGGAAGGGTGGAGAACAGGGAGGAACGTCCATCTCCGATTGCCTGACTCTCTATCCCATTCCAAATTCCGAACTGGAGGCCAACCCGAATATGTCGCAGATCCAGTGTTACCAGTAGATCATTCCCCGATCCTCAGGGGCCATCGGTTCTGAACTGAGAGAATCGGTGGCCCCTTGATTTTTCCGTCACTATTTTTCAGTACCACAATTTAGCTCGTAGATATGCGAATATTTCGTAACAAGGCTCTCCTCGCGATGGTCGGGCTCGTCTTCCTCGGCGGCGTCATTACCGGCTGTGACGACAGCGACCTGACTAGCGTCGAGGATTTCGACATCCAAGGGACGATGAACTCGCCCGGGGGACTAACAGTCTCCGGGGACGTGAGCCCTGAATTCTCAGTGGAATTTCAGGGATTGGCAGAGTTTCCTTCTGTCCAGCCTGTAACCGACGAACTTTCCGTAGAGACGCTCTCGGAGGAAGGGGATCCCAAGGACGGTGGATCCGGGCGATGGCGGGTTTCCCTGGCCGCGAGTTCGATCGAGCAACCAATCAAGGAGGTTGGACTGGCCGTTAGCGCACCGGCTGCAAACAGTGATCGAACGGTCACCGATACGATTTCTGCGTTTACGACCACGAAGCTCGCCATCCAGTCGAATTTTGGTAGCAGCTTTATCGCCTTCGCAGACTACGAGGGAGATGTGGTTTCGGGCACGTACTGTGGTGAGGATCCTAGTACTGAATCCTATGGAGGAGATCAGCGAACGATTCAGACCTCTGACGCAAGTCAGGAGGTTCTGACGAGTGACGGCGGCAACAATATGCCGCAAGGGAGCAATGGAATTAGCCATCTTCAGGTTGAGAACAACGCCGCCGGCGGATCTGTCACCATCCGGCGTCGCATGAATCTGCCGAATTCGGATCAATTCTCCTTTCTGGTTCGGTCGGAGGCGTCCCAGCAGTTTACGCTCACGCTTGGGTTTACGGAGGTTACGGATGGAAGCGATGGCGGATCAGGGGCTAGTACCACCACCCACGAGTTTTCGTTGCCTCTGTTGCCGGGCGTAGGATGGCTCAAAATCGGGATTCCATTTAGCGAAATTGCTGACAACTTCGATCCTGTATCGCCCCGATCCGGCGGAAACGGTCCGCTCATGAGCGTCACACTCACGGCTGATGCCGCGTCCTCGTACTCCACCGACGAGATGACCTTTGGGATCCAAGGAACGGGTCCCCGCGCTGAGCTTCACGACTTTGATCGGTCCCCGTGTGCGTACGGGCCTCCCTTCAGTGGAGGCACCTTCGGATTCACTGAAAGCGTTGCCGCTGAAAGTGACGGGTATACAGCCCGAACTCTTGAAGCCGTTGACTTCTTCGGCTACAATCAACCGCCGGCGTACCTGGACGTTGACGGAAACGACGTGTTGTCGTTTTACGGCAAGGGCGTAGGCGATTCACGGGATCTCACCGTCTTTCTTGAAGGCCCGGGTGGATTTGAGTTCGGTGGCAATCAGACGGTCACCCTTCCCGACGGACAATGGCAGCAGTTCCAGATTCCACTCAGTCAGCTTGGAGATGACCCTTCCGCATTGACTGACGGACTCGGCAATCTCGGCTTTAATGGGTGCGAGGATTGCGTACTTGACGACGTCAAAGTCATGCCGCAATAGTCACATCCCGCCAGTTGTCTATTTCTGGAAGCTTGCAGGGATCGAAGCGCACCGGTCACTGTGGCCGGTGCGCTTTTCCTTTTCGACGTGCTCACGAAGCATTTTTCCGCTCATGCTCCGCGTTCGCACCTTCGCAGTTGTCCTCTTCAGTCTCTCGCTCGCGTTCCCCGCATCGGGGCAGGTGGTGGAGTCCGATCCCAATCCGGCCCGTACGGATCAGTCGGTGACGCTCACCTTCTACGCCGATCGGGGAACCGCCGGACTGGAAGGCCACGATGGGGACGTCTACGCGCACACCGGGATCTCTACTGATCAGAATGGGGATCAGGAGTGGAAGTGTGTAAAAAATCACTGGCCCTCGAGTGACTCCTTTACCGGAAACCGCTCGGACACGAAGCTCACGGAGGTGGGCGAAGATGAGTACGAACTGGAGATCGACGACATCCGCGCCTACTACCAGGACACCAGTACCAGTTGCTCGCTTGCGGACGACGAGAAGATTCAGACGATGAATTTCGTCTTCCGGAATGCCGACGGGACGAAGGAAGGAAAAGCGGAAGGGGGGGAGGATATCTTCGTTGACGTGAATGACGTTTCCGGAAGCGACCCCTTTCTTGCCGCTAATCTTCTGAGTCCGACGGCCGATCCGCCGCTGTATCCGTTCATGACGGCCACCGACACCACGGTCGACGTCACCATCACTGCAGATACGGCGAACGTGGACTCCTTTTCAGAGCTCCGTCTCTTCGTCGACGGTCAGGAAGTAGTGACGACCCCCGACGATTCCTTGACCTACAGCCTTGACATGAACAGCCCGAACCGATTTCAACTTCGGGCGGAGGCTGAGGCTACGGCCGACGACAGCACCCTCTCTGACGCAGTGGAAACGTCCCTCATTCGGACTCCCGACGTCGTCGAAGAAGGGCGACCGTCCGGGGTCGAAGACGGAATCAATTACGATTCGGCCGATCCGTCGATGGTGACCCTGTCGCTGAATGCTCCGAATAAGGAGTTTGTGTACGCCATCGGGGACTTCTCCAATTGGGAGATCGATGATCAGTACTTCATGAAGCGGGATGGAGATCACTGGTGGATTACCCTTGACCTCAGCACGGGTCAGCAGTACGACTTCCAGT
>CAZSBW010000136.1:0-7302 GCA_964604815.1 uncultured Salinivenus sp.
CCTCGGCGGTGACGGCCATCGCCAACGACGACGGGTACGACGAGGTCTTCGTCCGTCAGCTTGCCGGGCAGGCGGGGACGGGGGACGTGGCCGTCGGCATCTCCACGAGCGGCAACTCGGCCAACGTCGTCCGCGCTCTCCGCTACGGGCAGGGCAACGGCCTCGTGACGGTCGGATTCACGAGCGAGGGGGACGGGGACATGGATCCGTTCTGTGAGCATAGAATCGACATTCCGTCCGGGGACGTGGCGCGGGTTCAGGAGGGCCACCTTCTGTGCGGCCATCTGCTCTGTGCGGTGGTGGAACGCAAGCTGTTTGGCGACGACGAACCGACGACATGAGCGACACGACACAACCGGCCGTTTTTCTCGATCGGGACGGGACGCTGAACGTGGAGGTGAATTACCTCCACCAGATCGAGAACTTCGAATGGGTGCCCGGGGCCCGTGAGGCCGTCCGGCGGTTGAACGACCTGGACGTGCCGGTTCTTGTGGTGACCAATCAGTCGGGGGTGGCGCGGGGGTACTACGACGAAGCGGCCGTCGAACGGCTCCACGCGTTCATGGAGGAGGAGCTCGCAAACATGGGCGCTGCCATCGACGACTTTTACTACTGTCCGTACCACTCGGAGAGCGCCCTGGAGGAATATCGAGGTCCCACGCATTACCGAAAGCCGAATCCCGGTATGTTCGAGGTTGCCATCGAAGAATGGTCGGTCGATCCGGACCGCTCGTTCGTGGTGGGCGACAAAAACACCGATCTCATTCCGGGCAATGAACTCGGCATGACCACCGTACTCGTCCGAACCGGCTACGGGGACACGGAGGATCCTTCGGTGCCCGATCGCGTCGTGGATGACGTGAGCCGGGCCGTCGACCTGATTGAGCGGCAATTAGAGGACAGAGCCGCTGGTCCCTCCGCCGAGTAGTCCCGTGCAGCTCTGATCGTGTGCCCGACGTATCGTGTCGTTCCCGAAGCGGGACTCGTGTGGAGTTTTGGTGAGGACCGACGGCGGGGGGGAGTGGGCCGTATCATTTCTGGCGGACGGTCTTTAGAATGATTCTAAATAAGAGGTTCCTCACAATGGTCCCGTTCGTCTCATGCGCCGATTGCTCACCTTTTCGTTCGTTATTGTCCTCGTCGGGTCGCTCGTCGGCTGTGGGGGGGAGAGCGATGAGCTGGTCATCTACTCCGGGCGCAGCAAGCCGCTCGTCGATTCGCTCGTTGCCCTGTACAAAGAGCAGGTAGACGTGCCGGTGAAGGTGAAATATGGCACCGACGCGCAGTTGACTGCTGCCCTGCAGGAGGAGGGCGACGAGAGTCCGGCGGACGTGTTTTGGGCCAACACGACGGGCGCTCTCGGCAACGCCGTCAACAACGATTTGCTCGCCGAGCTTCCCGATTCGATAACCGGCTCGGCGGCGCGCTTCGTTCCGTCGAATCAGCGCTGGACGCCAGTTACCACGCGGTTTCGCGTGCTCGCCTACAACCGTGATGCGGTCAACCCCGCGGACCTCCCCGAAACGGTGACGGCCCTGCCCCAGAGCCGAGACCTGTCGGGGCGCGTGGGGTGGACGCCTACGTATTCGAGCTTCCAGGACTTTATCACGGCGCTTCGGGTCACGGAGGGGACGGAGGCGGCGCGGGCCTGGCTGCGCGACATGAAGAACCTCGATCCGAAGAGCTACACGTCGAATACCCCGATGGTGCGGGCGCTGGCGGCCGGGGAAATTGACGTGGCGCTCACCAACCACTACTACGTCCTGCGCCTCAAGCACGGGGGCGCTGAAGGCGAGTATGAGGGGGATGAGGACGGAGAGGAGCACGAGGAAGAGGAGGAAGAGATGCAGGGCTCCGCTCCCGTCGAGACGTATCACTTTGCGGAAGGCGATCTGGGCAACCTCGCGCTAGTGACCGGGGCTGGGGTGTTGAAGACCAGCGATAAGAGCAAGGAGGCGCGGCAATTTCTGCAATTCCTGCTTTCGGAGAAGGCACAGTCGTTCGCTGCCAATCGGGTCAATGAGTACCCGGTGGTATCGGGGGCAGAGGTGCCGGAGTACATGATGCCGGTGGACCGCGCTCTCGCCCTCAGTCCCGAGTTTGAGCCTCAGCGATTGCAGGAGATGGATCCGACGCTCGATCTGCTCCGGGACGTTGGGTTGCTGTAGCATTCGCACGTTTGTGCAGGTTGGCGAAACGATGGGGGATTTTCCGAACTTGGGGGAGTCACGAGTTATGAGTGACGAGTTATGCGTCACGAGGGGGAGGATGCTCGTCTCGCTCCGTCGTGCCGACGGTTCAGGCGTGAGGCTTCTTCGTTCGTCCATCAGATGCTCAAGCGGGGATGACCGTCTCTCGCACGTGGGACATCGTACGGAGTCGCTGGTACGTGGCGATTCCCGTGGGAATTGTGCTGGCGGGCGTGCTCGTGCCGCTGGCGTATCTCCTCGTGCGGGCCCTGCAGGCCGATCCGCAGACGCTGTGGGACCTCGTGGTGCGATGGCGCAATCTGCGGCTGTTGGGCAACACGGTGGGCCTCACGGTGGGTGTGCTCGTCGGGGCGACGATCCTTTCCTTCCCCCTGGCGTGGCTCACCACGCGCACCGACCTCCGGGGCCGCGGTCTGCTGACGCTGCTGGGTGTACTCCCACTCGCGGTGCCCGGCTACGTGATGGCGTACGTGCTGCTGGCCACGACGGGATCGTACGGCACCCTCGCCCAGACCCTCGGCGTGGTGCTGCCCCGCCTCAGCGGGTACGACGGCGCCCTCATCGCGCTGACCCTCGTCACGTATCCGTACCTCTTCCTCAATCTGCGGACGGCCCTGCTCGGGGTAGACCCGGCGCTCGCCGAGTCGGCCCAGGCGCTCGGCTACAGCCGGTGGCAGGTGTTTCGGACCGTTCTTCTTCCGCAGCTGCGGCCGGGCTTTCTGGCGGGGAGCCTGCTCGTGGGGCTCCACGTGCTGGGGGACTTCGGGGTCGTGTCCCTCATGCGATTCGAGACGTTCAGCTATGCGCTCTACCTGCAGTACGCGGCCTCGTACGACCGCATCTACGCAGCCTGTCTCGCCCTCATGCTGTTGGCGCTCACCATCGCCATCCTCTTTGTGGAGGCTCGGCTGCTTCGGGGGTTGCTGCTGCACCGCACCGGTACGGGCACGAGCCGTCGGGCCGCACCGCAGCGCCTGGGGGCCTGGCGGTGGGCCGGATACGCGTTTGCGGGGGGCGTGGCGCTCGTGTCCGTCGGGCTCCCGGTCGTCACAGTGGGCTACTGGATGGCGGACGTCGCGGTCAGCGGGCTGCCCTGGGCGAGCCTCGCCTCGGCGCTCTGGGCGTCGGTCTCGGCCTCCGTGCCGGCTGCTTTTCTCGCCGCCCTGCTGTCGGTGCCCGTTGCGTACCTCGGGGTGCGCCACCACTCCAGCTGGACGCAGGGCGTCGAGCGCATCGCGTACCTGGGCTACGCCACGCCCCCGCTGGCCTTCGCGCTGGCGCTCATCGTGTTTACGCTCGGGACGGCGCCGGTCGTGTACCAGACGCTGGGCCTGCTGGTGGTGGCGTACGCGCTTCACTTTATGGCCGAGGCCATCGGGCCCATCCGCAGCGCCCTCTATCAGGCGCCGCCGACCCTGGAGGAGGCCGCGCGCTCCTTGGGGCGCTCCCCCCTCGGGGCCTTTGCGAGCGTCACGCTTCCGCTGATGCGCCGCGGCCTGCTCGTGAGCGTGGCCTTCGTGTTTCTTTCGGCGATGAAGGAATTGCCCCTCACCTTCTTGCTCGCGCCGGTGGGCTTCGAGACGCTTGCCCTCAACACCTGGAGCTACGCCGAGGAGGCCATGTTCGGGCGGGCAGCCCCCTACGCCCTCACCATCATGTTCTTCTCGGCGTGCTTCGTGGGCTTGTTGCTTGCGCGGGAGCAGGCAACCCGTGATCGATCGAAGGAGGCCGGGGCAGGTGCGTAGTTTTGTATTGCGTGTTGTTGGGAGGAGCGAGGCGGACCCACGATTGAAGACTGTGGCCCTCTCGTTTCCGTGCTTCTCAAGCATGACCACTGGGGGGCAGCCTCCGTCCAAAGCGTCTGAATTGCCCCGGCTTGAATGCCGAGCCGGGAACGCGCGTCGACCGATTGCGTGCCGTACTCGTCATGAGTGACCCGGTTCTCTCCGTTCAGCATTTGACCAAACGATTTGGGCCGGATGCCCCGCCGGTGGTCCACGACGTGTCTGTTGACGTGGCCGACGGGGAGATCTTCGCGATCCTCGGGCCCAGCGGGTGCGGCAAGACGACGACGCTCCGGTGCATTGCCGGGTTTGAGCGGGCGAATGAAGGACGGATCGTCATGCAGGGCCGCACGCTGTCGGGAGGGGGCGTGCACGTGCCGCCCGAGGAGCGGGGCGTCGGGATCGTCTTCCAGGACTACGCACTCTTTCCGCATCTCTCCGTCCTCGAAAACGTCGCCTTCGGCCTGCAGGCGGGCACGCAGGCCGAGCAGACCGAGCGTGCCCAAGAGGCCCTGGAGATGGTGGGGCTGAGCACCCTGGAGGACCGTCGGCCCCAACACTTGTCCGGCGGGCAGCAGCAGCGTGTGGCCCTTGCCCGCACCCTCGCTCCGGAGCCGGAGGTTATTCTGCTCGACGAGCCGTTCTCCAACCTCGACGCCCTGCTGCGCCAGGAGACGCGGCAGGAGGTGCGCCGGCTGCTAAAGGACAAGGGCATGAGCGCCGTTCTCGTCACGCACGATCAGGAAGAAGCGCTTTCCTTTTCCGACCGGCTGGCCGTGATGCGGGGGGGACAGATCGATCAAGTCGGCACGCCGGAGGGCGTGTACTACCGGCCGCGTACGCTTTTCGTCGCCCAGTTTCTCGGCCGCACCAATCTTTTGCTCTCCCAGGCGGCGGGGACCGAAGCCGATACGCCCCTCGGGCACGTTCAGCTCGACCGCGAGGCCGAGGGCACCGTGCTGGTGTCTCTGCGCCCGGAGCACTTGACCCTGACGGCCCCTGAGACGTCCAATGGGCCGATTGGGACCATCATGGGCCGCGCCTTCAAGGGGCACGACATCACCTACCGCGTGCGCTGTGAGGGAAGCGACTACCTCGTTCACACCGACAACCGGGTGTCGTTCGAGTCCGGGGACACGGTGGCCATCCGTTCCCTGGAGCCGGCCGTGGTGCTGGAACGCCGATCGACGCCGGCCGACGTGCCGACGGGCGCCACGCCGGCCCCCACCGACGCCTCGGAGTAGGTGCAGGGAGGAGCGATCTGAGAGGGCGACTCCCCGTCTCTTCCGCCCCCGCGCTCCGGGTGCACGGCGGCGGAAAGCGATCGCGGAGCCGCCCCATCCTGCCACGTCCACGTGGTCGAGTGCTGCACGTCTTGATGGGAGGGAGGGTGGTTCTTATGTTTCGAAGCGGTTGCAGGGAAACAGTTCGCCCGCCCTCGCTCCGTTCATCACCCCGCCGGTGCGCCCATGGACGCTCTGATTGACATTCTTCGGCCCGCTCGAGACCCGGCTGCTTTTCTCGTGCTGTTTTCGGTCGTCTTTGTGGTCGGGAAGTGGCTCAACGACCTGGTGACCGCCTATTCGGTGGACCAGGAGCTTACGGAGCACGACAATCCGGCCCTGGCCACCAGCACGGCGGGGTACTACCTTGGTACCGTCATCGTTTTTATCGGGGCGTTGAAGGGGCCGTCCACGACCTTGCTGTGGGACCTTCTTCTCGTTGGCGGGTACGGCCTGGGAGGCATTGCCCTGCTGCTGCTGTCGCGAGTAATCAACCACCGGCTCATTCTGCGCGGCTTCTCGGCAGAGCACGAGCTCATCGAAGACCAGAATCCCGGGGCCGGGGCGGTGCTCTTCGGCAGCTACGTGGCCTCGGCCCTGATCGTGGCGGGCAGCATTCAGGGCGAGGGCGGCGGGCCGCACACCGCGCTCGCCTTCTACGCCCTCGGTCAGGTGGCGCTCGTCGCCTTCACGTGGCTCTACGACTGGATCGCCCCCCATTCGCTGCTCGACGAGATTGAAAAGGACAACGTGGCGGCGGGCGTGGGCTTTGGCGGGGCGCTGGTGGCCATCGGCATTATCGTGATGCGGGCCGTGTCCGGCGACTTTCTGGGGTGGGCGGCGGACCTGCAGTATCTCGGGTTGAACGTGCTTCTCGTCTTCGTGTACCTGATCGGGGTGCGGTTCTTCTTCGACAAGGTGGTGATCCCGCGTCACGACCTCAACGTCGAGATTACGCGCGATCGCAACGTAGGGGCGGGCCTGCTGGAGGGCGCTGTGTCGATTGGCTTTGCGGCCGTGCTGTTCTTTCTCCTGTAACGACCGTCCGCCGGCGGCCACTTCTGTGCGTCTGCGCAGCCCGTGTGTCCTTTTTCACGATCGAACAAACAGCCATGGCGTCGGACACAAGCAGTGGGGGAATTGGATGCCTGGGATGGGCGGGTCTGATTCTGGGAGGATTCCTGGCGTTGATCCTCGTACGGGCCTTCTTCAGCTGGTACCCCTTGGCCGCCTGGGGCATGGTCATCTCGGGCGGGTTGTTTGTGGGCGGCTGCGTGGTGGGCGGCTTCGTGGGGACGTATTCGCTCGGGGCGATCACGCGGCGGCGGATGCGCAGTGCGGGGCCGGTCGTGCTTGGCTTCGGGATCGCATGCTTGGTTGCCGTCATCGGCATGACGCTGCGGCCGTCGGAGTTTCAGTACGAGGGAACGGCCCCGGCCGACGGCGGCACGCTCGGCCCGATTGAGGTGCCCCGCGGCGACGTGCGGGTCGACGTAGAGGTTCGTCAGTCGATTGCCGATGGGCGGGGCAGTCGCTTTCAGCGCTGGAGCTTCGTGACGCTTTCGTTGCTCGACGCCAACAAGGAGTATTTGTCGAGCTTCGGGGGCGAGTTCTGGCACTATGCCGGCTACGACGACGGAAGCTGGGAAGAGGCCGACTCGGAGTACGAGACGACTCTTCAATTTCCCTCGTCGGGCACCTACTACCTCCGGACCGAGACGGAAGCCAACGTGGGCACCGACGAGCTAAGCCAGGTCACGGTTGAGATGTGGGAACGAGCGTGGTGGGGCAATCCGGTTCCGGTGCGGTACGCTGCGTTTGTCGCCTTTTTGTTCGGGGGCGTTCTGATTGTGGCCCCGCGCGTCGGTCGGTCCCAGCAGCTCTTGTCTCACCTCAAGGCGGGGGGAGAGGTGCGCTACGAGGGGCAGACCTTCCAGCTCACCGTCGAGGTACCCGACGGCCCCGTCGACGCCGGGACTCTCGACGGGATCCGCCGGCGGTTCCTCGAGCGCTACGAGGCGATCT
>CAZSBW010000137.1:0-7246 GCA_964604815.1 uncultured Salinivenus sp.
CTCCGCGGACCGCGCGGGACCGGCTTCCTCTACGTACGGCGAGACTGGATCGAACGCCTCAAACCGCCCCTGCTGGACCTCCACGCCGCCACCTGGACCGCCCCCGACACGTACGAGATTCAGCCCGACGCCCGCCGATTCGAAACCTTCGAGAGCCACGTAGCCGGACAGATCGGACTGGGAGTAGCCGTCGAATATGCGCTCGATCTTGGTCTGGGGACCATCTTCGATCACATTCAGCACGGGGCGTCGACGTTGCGCACGGCCCTTTCCGAAGTGGCCGGCGTCACCGTCCATGACGTGGGACGTACGCGCTGCGGCATCACCACCTTCAGTGCAGAGCAAATGGGCGCCGAGGCGATCCAGGCGGCGCTCCGTGAACGGGACATCAACGTTTCCGTCTCCACACCGAGCTCCACTCGCCTCGACGCTGAGGCCCGCGACCTTCCCGCCCTGGTGCGCGCCTCCGTCCACTACTACAACACCGAGGACGAAATCGACCGCCTCGTAGCTGCCCTTCGGACGATACTGGCCCCCTGATCAACGTCACGCGGCGCGTCGGCCGCAAACAGATGGACGAAACACTGGCTCGGGAACTCAGGGGAAGCCCGGCCGCGACTGGCAAGCACAGATCGAGTTGCTCCTCTCCCGAAACGAGACGCGGAATCCGCATTGTCCCCCCGCCGAGCAGACTCTGATACGGGCATGGATTTCTCGAAACGATTCCGACCGAATGGGGCCACGGTCCCCAACTCATCGGAGACGCGGTTTACAAACCTGCGCGCGGATCAGTAGACTCGGAGCGCTCGGCTCGCCGTTCGATGGTGTTCTGCAGGGCGGTTCGCACATTGCGCTTAAAGCCGTCGAAGGTGGCCCGCTGTACGGGACTCGCCTCGAAGCGGCGCTCAAATTCGTCGAGGTTCATCTCGGCCCAGTCCTCCAGGGCCGTGTCCGTCACGCCCTCGCGGGGCAGATAGCGGTCCTCTTCGGTCGGCTGCTTGAACTTGTTCCACGGGCACACGTCCTGGCAGACATCGCAGCCGAAGAGCCAATTTCCCACGTCGGGGCGCAACCCTTCCGGCACGTCGTCGGGGCCATGCTCGATGGTAATGTAGGAGATGCAGCGATTGGCGTCGACGGCGTAAGGCTCGTAAATCGCGTCGGTGGGACACGCGTCGATGCAGCGCGTACAGGAGCCGCAATAGTCCGGCATTGGATCGTCGGCGGCCATCGGTACGCTCACGATGAGTTCCCCAAGAAAGAAGAACGATCCCATCTCCCGATTGAGCACGTTCGAGTGTTTGCCCTGCCACCCGAGCCCGCTGCGCTTTGCCCACGCCTTGTCCGTCACCGGTGCGCTGTCAACGAAGGCCCGTCCGTTGATCTCGGCGCCCACCTCTTCCTGAAGCCACTGGTAGAGGAGATAGAGCTTTTCCTTCATGACCTCATGGTAGTCGGTACCCCAGGCGTAGCGGCTAATCTTGCCGACGTCCGGCTCGACGGGCTGATAGTAATTGTGTAGCACCGAGATGACCGACTCGGCTCCATCTACGAGTTCCGTTGGATCGATACGTTCGTCGAAGTTCTGCTCCATCCAGTCCATCGTGCCGTGACGACCTTCCAGGAGCCACTGCTCCAGCCGAAACGCCTCCTCGTCGAGGGGCTCGGCCTGGGAAATGCCGCAGCCTCGAATCCGAGGCGGGATGCTTCCTGCTTCGTGGCGCGGGCGAGCCGGTCTTGGGCGGTGACGTCAAAGCGGGGCATGGGCAAACGCAGATCCTCAGAGGAGCGGGAAACAGATACGGTCGCTTCCGGCCCCAACGTTCGGGCCCTCTCACTCTCGTCGAGGTCTCAACAAACGCAAAAGGGCGGACCCACCGCAAGGTGGATCCGCCCAGCGTATTCGTTCCGAAGAGAACGGGTCGTCAAGGTCTACATGTTGCCACCCTGACGCTGCGGAAGAGAGTCGGCGCGGCGATACTCGCGTGTGCCGCCCTTCTTGGTGGTGACTCCCTCGACGCGTCCCTCGCCGCTGGAACTAATCCGATCAGATTCGACGCCGTTGTTGGAGTAGAAGTCCGCAACGGCCTGTGCGCGGTCTTCCGAGAGGGACTGCGCGTTGCGCTCACCCGGGGCCGCGAAGCCTTCTACGTCCACGCTCAAGTTCGGGCACTGAGCGAGAATGTCGCTATTCTCCTGAAGGCTTTGCTTGGCCTCATCGGTCAGGGTGCTTGAGTTTCGTCCGAAGAAGGCCGAATTCATCTCGCTCATCGACATGCAAATCTCCGGAAGCGCCCGGTTGACGCGCATGGTGAGGGAGCTCTCGTCTTGGCCCACCTCGTTGGAGACCTCAAGTCGAACAGTGTACTGGCCGGCAGACTCGTAGGTGTGGGTCGCCGAGTTGCCGGAGCTGGTATTGCCGTCCCCAAAGCTCCAGCTATACTCAATGGGACTATCGCCCTGTACATTGCTGGTGAACTCGACCCGATTGCCCGCATCCACAGGATTCGGGCTCGCATTGACCGACCGAATCTGGGCGGGCTGCGGGGGTTCGACTACTTGCACGGATGCACGAGACGTGTCGGCTCCACCTTCGTTGCTTGCTAGAAAGAGAACGTTGTACTGGCCGGTAGAACCATAGCTGTGATTGGTGACAAGGCCGGAGCCTTCGGAATCGTCCCCGTATTCCCAGGTGTACGAAAGAGGCTGATCCGCCTCTCCCTCATTGCCGACGGTGGCCTCGAAGGTGCCCGACTCTCCCGTTTCGAGGGTGTCCGGCGTATTAATCGAACCTACCGTCGGGGCTGTCGCCCCACAGCCAGTCAGTAAGAGTCCCCCAAAGATGAGGAGAGCGGGAAGCCAGAGTGAGGAGAAAGAGCGTACGTTCACGGATGTTGAAGTTGTCATGGTGTAAGTTAATTGCGCTGCGTCAGAGGGAGCGAAGACCGAAAGGAAAGAAGTCCTTCACAAAAAAGGTCTCCGAAAAACGGAGAAAGGTATGTCACCCTCGCGGCGTCGCCTGACAAAAAACGGACTGAGCCCCGGATAAGCAATCCCGTATCGGAATGCTTCAATCCAATCATGGTGCGGCTATTCGGAAAGCGTGCGTCGCATCATTTCCGCTCTGCTAACTGCTCCACTCTACGCCGCGGTGGGGAGTGCTCGAGAAAGAAGGATCAACTCCTGAGAAAGCAGGACCGGAGAGACGAACGCTGGAGAAGGCCGTTGACATTCTCCTCGTTCGCGAGCTCCAGTTGCCAGTAGAGGAAAATAATGGGGTGACGAACCTTTAGGCTAGTCTAGTGGAGGATAGTAGGGATACGTTCATAAAACAACAACCCTAACCGTTACGATTATGAGAAATGGGGGTCAGAATTGCAAGGAATTTGCAAGAAGGGCCTGTATCTGACTCCGCGACGGCATTCCTCCTTATTTCTCGGGGTGGATTTCTCCACTTGCAGTTTCCTCGATACCCGGGGGAGGCAGGGGGAAAAACGACGTTACCCCTATTCCCCGAGGTTGTTTACGTGCTTCTCGAGCTTACTTTTTCGGTTGGCTGCCTTGTTTTTGTGGATGATGCCTTTCGCCGCGAGACGGTCAAGCTCCCCTTTTACGTCGTTGAGCAATTCCTGAGCGGCGTCTTTCTCCTCTATTGTTTTGAGTTTCTTAATCTTCGTTCGGACCCGGCTCTTGTGCGACTGGTTCCGCTTGCGCCGCTTCTCGTTTTGCCGCATCCGCTTCTCGGCCGATTGGTGTCGGGGCATGGTCGTTTTGGGTCGGTTGAGCGAGGATTCGTAATAGCAGGTCGCCTTCTCGCTTTTCCGATCCTACCGACGGGCCTGCACTCACGAGGGCCTAGTCGTACCGACTGTCCGAAATCGTAAGGGCCGCCTGCGGGAACCGGTGAGAACGAGGAAGACGTATCCGTAAGGTTCGCGGTTGCCAAATGGTTCCCGGGCAACGAAAAATCAACATCCGGCGTCGGAACGAGCGCGAGGCCTGTGGGCTCGACCAGGTCTTTGTTTGGGGGAGTCGGCCCGCACGTGGCTGAGCGGAGGGCGGGTTTCGATCAAACCCCCTGAGCGTGGCGTTGCGCTCCACGTTCGGGGATCCCCACTCCAGCCCGTTTCTTCGGCGATCCGATCTCATCTCCTTTCTCCGGAGTGGGCACACTGAGGAACCATCCCCAGGGTTGTGCTCCGCGGCTGTGGAGCGGACCGCGCCTACAGGACCCGATCTCGAGGCAGTCGGGCCACCACATCTGCCTCCCAACGGCAGATTTTGCGGAAATGCTGGGGCGTAGAATTGCCCACCCCACCCCGGGAGAACCCACCGTTCGGAGCCCAACCGAATGCACAGCAGGCGGGCACCGGCGAACGGTCCCGAGGCGGATCCGGCAAATCGATTCGCCACGGCGACGGCTCCCGGTAGAAGGAAGGAGATTGCTTCTGGCCTTTCTTCGCTTCCGAAGCGTCGCGGGCACCTTGCCTTGGCCTCGTGACCGTCGATCGCTGCCGACGTGATGACTATCCAGCTTCCCCCGCCGGTGACGTTTCCTCCGCTTCCTCCTCCGTCGCTTCGTTTTTCCCAGCGGAGCCATCAGTCGCGGCACCGTCGTCGGAGGGCTTTCCGTTGACCGCAATGGGGGTACCCATCTCGCATTCCCCGGTAAACTGGGCGCCTTCCTCGACGACGAGACGATCGGTCTGAATGTTGCCGTCGACCCGGGCCGTGCTTTTGAGCACGAGACGCTCTTCGATCTCGATTTCTCCCTGCACCCGACCGGCGATGTCGGCATTCGTCGCAATGATTTCACCCTCCACGGACCCGCTCTCCGCAATCATCGCCTTCCCCTCGACCCGGAGCGTGCCAACCACCTGCCCGCTGGCCCGGACATCGTTCTCGGCCCGCACTGTCCCCTCGAAGACCGTTCCTTTTCCAACGAGATTAATTTGATCCTGAGAAGGGGTCTGTGGATTGGACATGGAGGACGGATCGCTTTCTTTCGAAGATGTATTGTTGAAGAGTCCCATGGGAAATGACGCGTTGCAAAAACAAAATGGGTGTACAGCTCGGGACGTGCACGACAATGGGGGCGTTCACCAGTGAGCCGTAAAGCACCCTTCTCGTGCTCGCACTTACGAAACTCTTCTCCGGATGGCCCCCCAAGCAGAACGCCCAATCTTCCGAGACGCTACGCGCTGCTTTTCTCAAAGTAACCCCTGCCCTTCCTTCTTACCAACCGCTAACGTAGGGTCGAGGATCCTGGGCCAGGCCATTTTGCCACAATTCAAAGTGCAGATGCGGTCCTGTGGTCATCTCCCCCGAGTTGCCGCTGACGGCGATGGCTTCTCGGGCCTGGACGTGATCTCCCGTCTGCTTGAGCAATCGTTTACTGTGTTTGTAAATGGAAAGGTAGCCATCCGAGTGCTGGATGGCAATCGTGTATCCGCCACTCTGCGTCCAATCGGCAAACACCACGTATCCCTCCCCGACCGCTCGCACCGTCGTGCCCTCCGACACGGCAATGTCGACCCCGAAGTGAGCGTCCCCGGCATCAAAGTCGCGGGTTGGGAAGCCCGTCTTGACCGGCGACCTCACGGGAAGCGAGAGGCTCGGCAGGGCGTACGCCCGTTCTTTCTTTTCCTCACGAGCGCGGGGAGTGGCCGGAAAGTTCGCAGCCGCAATGGCGGGTTGCTCTTGAATGCGATTGGTATCGTCGCTCTCTGAGGGCGTAGGGAGGGGATCGGACGTTGCCTGCGGCTCAGGCGTCTCCGACGTGGACGTCGACCGGTTCGTAGACTGAGCAATCGAATCGACGCGGCCGGTTACGAGCTGCTGAAGTCGCCGGATGTAGTGGCGCTGCACGGCTACTGAGTCTTGAAGTGCGGCGACGCGGATTGCATTCAGGCGGGCATTTTGCTTCAGTTGCTCCGTTCCGTAGCCCGGAATGAAGGTCCGGAGCGGCGTAAAGGTCATCAGTCCGACCCCCACGAGCCCGACGAGAAGCAAACTAATCCCCCACGCGGCGAGCATCCGCTTGGGCGACAACTGGTGCCGGCGCGTGCGGCCCACCTCCTCCGCATCCAAGACGACCACGGTGTGGGTGACGCCCGGATGGCGAAGGAGATCGGACAAAAACGACCACATGGACGTGAGCGTCTCCTGATTAGAAAACAGTGTAGGTTCAACGGACATTCGCCGTCACCGGTTTCTCCCGCTCGACGACAGTCGTCTCGCACGCGAGCGCGGGAAGAAGCCGAGGCCAGTGGAACCCCATTCACGTATCAGTAAGGACGATCCCCGATCGGTGCCCATCGCCCTCACCGGGTCGGGTGCTATCCGACGCGCGCGAAGCCCAGTCCGTGCTCGGCGTAGGTCTCCTCGAAGCGCCGGCGCAGGCGCTGGTGTGGATCGGCCCGGAGGTGCGGGTCCTCCTCCACGAGCGCGAAAGCCGCCTCGCGCGCCTCCTCCAGAATCGCAGTGTCCTGCGTGATGTCGGCAATCTTGAGGTCGGGCATGCCGCTCTGGCGCGTGCCGAAGAAGTCGCCCGCCCCGCGAATCTGGAGGTCCGTCTCGCTGATCTCGAAGCCGTCGTTGGTCTTCTCCATCGCCGTCAGGCGCTGCTTCGCCTCGTTGCTTCGCTTGTACCCGGCCATGAGGATGCAGTAGCTCTGCTGCTCGCTGCGCCCCACCCGCCCCCGCAGCTGGTGCAGCTGGCTGAGGCCGAAGCGTTCGGCATGCTCCACGAGCATGACCGTCGCGTTGGGCACGTCCACGCCCACCTCGATGACCGTGGTGGACACCAGAATGTCGATGGTTCCGTCCTTGAACCGCTCCATCGCCGTCTCCTTCTGGTCGGAGCCCATCTGGCCGTGGACGAGGCCGACGGTGTAGTCGGGAAAGTGCTCCCGGAGATTTTCGTAGCCGTTCTCTGCGTCCTTCAGGTCCACCTTCTCACTCTCCTCCACCAGCGGGTACACCACGTACGCCTGCTGCCCCTGCTCCAGCTTGTCACGCAGGAAGGCGTACACCTCCCCGCGCCGCTTCTCGGAGCGGAGCTGCGTCTCCACCGGCTTGCGGCCCGGCGGCATCTCGTCGATCTTCGACACGTCGAGGTCGCCGTAGAGCGTCATCGCCAGGGAGCGGGGAATGGGCGTGGCCGTCATGAGCAGCATGTGCGGCTGGGTGCCCTTCTCGAACATCTCGGCCCGCTGGGCCACCCCGAAGCGGTGCTGCTCGTCGA
>CAZSBW010000138.1:0-7190 GCA_964604815.1 uncultured Salinivenus sp.
GTGTTGGCGGCTGTGGGGCTGTTCGGGCTCGTCGGGGTGGGCGAAGTTCTTCGGAGAGTGGGGGTGCCGGCGACCGTCACACGTCGCCTGGTTCACGGTGGTGTCGGTTTGTTCGTCGTGGCGACGCCGTGGCTTTTTTCGGCCCCGGCGCCTGTCTACGGGCTGGCAGTTCTGTTTGCCCTCGTGAATACGGCGACGAGGGCCTTGGACTGGTGGTGCGGGACCCATGGCGGACGGTCCGAGAGCTGGGGCACGGTGACCTTTCCGCTGGCTCTCGTCCCGGCGCTTGCGGCCACGTGGTCAGTGAACCCAGGGCGTACGTTCGTGCTTCAGATTGCCTTCCTGGTGCTTGCCCTCGCCGATCCGATTGCGGCCTGGGTAGGGACCTACGTGGAGCGCCCAGGGGCGTATCGGCTGGGCTCCGACGAGAAGTCGGTGGCGGGCTCGGGGGCGTTCTTCATCGTGGCGCTGGCGTGTACCACTGGGGGACTGGCCCTCGCACGGCCGTCGTGGGCGATCGGGGACCTGGTGGGGGCCGGTCTTTCCGTGGCGGGCGCTGCCGCGGCTGTTGAAGCGCTGGCTGGGCGCGGATGGGACAATTTCTTCGTCGTGATTGCGGCCGTTGCCGTTCTTCTCGTCGTGGAGCAGGAGGGGAGCGGGCTCGTGCTGGCGGGTCTTGTGGGTGGTGGGTGCTTCGGGGCCGTGGCCTACGCTGCTCGGGCGCTTACGGCGTCGGGGGGCGTGGCGGCTGGTCTGCTGGCAGCTACGCTCGTAGCGGGTGGGGGAACCGCCTGGGTCGTGCCGGGGCTCGTCTTTTTCGTGTTGTCGAGCGCACTCTCTTTCCTACCGAGGTCGTACGAGGATGGAGTTTACGGGAAGCGTAAGATGGAGTCGGGGCGCCGGGCAGAACAGGTATACGCTAACGGCGCTGTGGCATGGGGGCTGCTGTTGGGGCACGTGGCACTGCCGCATCCGGCGTGGTACGCGGGATTTCTCGGGGCGCTGGCGGCTGCGGCGGCCGACACGTGGGCGACGGAGGTCGGTGCGCGCTCGACCGATCGGCCCTGGTCGCTTCGAACCGGAACGACGGTAGACGCCGGGGTGTCGGGGGCTGTGTCCATTGGGGGGACGGTGGGAGCCATTCTTGGGGCGGCGAGTGTGGCTGGTGCCGCATGGTGTACCGGCGGTGCGCTCGGCGCCACGCACGGGAGCACCGCTGTGGGCGTCGTTGCGGCGGGAGTGATTGGGATGGCGGCAGATAGCGTGGCGGGCGCGACTGTTCAGGTTCGGTATCGGCATCCAGACGCCGGGCATCTCGTTGAGGAAACCCCAACCCCTACGGCGACCCCTGCACGAGGATGGGCTGTAATCGGTAACGAGGCCGTTAACCTGCTGGGCACAACTGCTGGGGCCCTCACCGCCATTCTACTCGTCTGACGGGGGTTGTTCGACCGGATGTTGTGCCTTTTCTTGAGGCGTGACCTTCGGGGGCGGCCCCGTCATTCAATTTCTGTGCCCAACTGAGCAGACTCATGGCCTGGTACAAGAAGCTGCACTGGCAAATCCTTATCGGTCTCGTCCTCGGGCTCGCCTACGGGGTCGTCGCCGCCTACGCCGGGTGGGGCGACTTTACGAAGGACTGGGTAGCCCCTTTCGGCACCATCTTCCTCAACCTGCTCAAGCTGATTGCCGTCCCCCTCATTCTGGCGTCGCTGATCGTCGGGGTGAACTCCTTGAGCGACCTCGGTCGCCTGTCGCGGATTGGGGGCAAGACGCTCGGGCTCTACCTCGTCACGACGACCCTTGCGCTCACCATTGGGCTCGTGCTGGTTAACACCATGCAGCCCGGCAACACGGTGACGAGCGAGACGCAGCAGCGGCTCCAAGACACGTACCAGGAAGAGGTCGAGATGAGCGAGGAGATGGCGGCAGGGGCCAAAGAGCGGGGACCGCTCCAGCCGCTGGTCGACATGGTGCCGTCCAATTTTTTCAATTCGGCGTCGGACAACGGGAATATGCTTCAGGTCGTGTTCGTCGCGATCTTCATCGGCATTGGCCTGCTGCTGATTCCGAAAGAAGAGGCGGCGCCGCTGCTAAGCTTCTTTGAAAGCCTCAACTCGCTCATCATTCGCCTCGTGGAGCTCATCATGCTGATGGCGCCGGTGGGGGTGTTTGGGCTGCTGGCGGACGCCATTACGTCGATTGCCGGGGGCGGCGCTGGAAGCATCCTGAATCTCCTCGGCGCGCTTGGGTTCTACTGTCTGACCGTGATTCTGGGACTGGGGATTATGGTCTTCGCGGTGTACCCGGCGTTCATGACGTTCTTCACGTCGGTCTCCGTCGGGGATTATTTCCGGGCCATTGCGCCGGCCCAACTCGTGGCATTCTCCACCTCCTCGAGCGGTGGCACGCTGCCGGTGACAATGGAGGTGTGTGAGAAGAACCTCGGCGTGTCGGAAGAGGTCTCCTCGTTTGTCCTGCCGCTGGGCGCGACGATCAACATGGACGGGACGGCGCTCTACCAGTCCGTCGCGGCCGTCTTCATCGCGCAGGTGCTGGGCATTGGGCTCGCGATTACGCAGCAACTCAACATCGTGCTCCTGGCGACGCTGGCGTCGGTGGGCGCGGCGGCGGTGCCGAGTGCGGGAACGGTTATGCTTGTGGTGATTCTGGAGTCGATTGGGGTACCCAGCGCCGGCATTGCCCTCATCTGGGCCGCCGATCGCCCGCTCGACATGCTCCGCACCACGAACAACGTGACGGGCGATACGATGGTCGCGTCGGTTGTAGCCGCCAGCGAAAACGAGTTGCGCTTCCCAACCGACGGCGTCAGTCTCGCGACCGGGGACCTGAAGGGAGCCCGGGAGGAACAACCGGCAAACTGACGGGGCCGCGTTGTGTGCAAGGACGAAACGATCGGGTGACAATCAATCTGAGAAGGAGGAAGGGGGGAAAAGAGTATAAGATGAGACGTTGCTGCATTCCTTTGCATGATCATTTCCTCTCTGAAGCATGATGGCTGCCGTCGATCCGGCTCGTCTCCAGCCCCTCAACGACAACCCCCGGTCCGAGAACGGCCGGTACGTGCTGTACTGGATGCAGCAGTCCCAGCGGGCGGTCCACAATCCGGCGCTGGAATATGCGATCGAGCAGGCCAACGAAGAAGGACAGCCCCTCCTGGTGGTCTTCGGCTTGATGGACGACTACCCGGAGGCGAATCTGCGGCATTACACCTTCATGCTGGAGGGTCTGCAAGAGACGCAGGCCACCCTTGCCGAGCGGGGAATCTGGATGATCGTGCGGCACGGGGCGCCCGACGAGGTCGCTCTGGCCTATGCCGATGACGCCTCGCTCCTGGTGACCGACCGGGGCTACCTGCGCCACCAGAAGCGCTGGCGGTCTCGCGTGGCCGAGGCGGTGCCCTGTCGAGTCGTGCAGGTGGAGGGGGACGTGGTCGTGCCCGTGGAGACGGTGACGGACAAGGCCGAGTACGCGGCCCGGACCATTCGTCCGAAGATCCACGAACACCTGAATCGCTTTCTCTCAGTTCCGGAGGCGGGGTCTGTGGAGCAGCCGTCCACGGCTCTGGACGTGCCCGATGGACTTTCGTTGGACGACCTGTCTGCCGTCACTGATCGCCTGGATTTGGACCGGAGCGTGCCGCCCGTCTCCTCCCTCTATCGGGGCGGTCGCTCCGAAGCCACGTCCATCTTGAGCGAGTTTCTGGAACAGAACCTCAACGGCTACGACGACAACCGCAACCAGATCCAGTCGCACGCGGTCTCCCACATGAGCAAGTACCTCCATTTTGGGCAGGTCTCGCCCGTGTGGCTCGCGCAGCAGGTCCAGGCGGCCGACGGCCCGGAGGCCGACGTCGACTCCTACCTCGAAGAACTCGTGGTCCGCCGCGAGCTGGCCATGAATCACGTTCATTTTCGACCGGAGACGTACGATTCGTACGACTGTCTTCCCGACTGGGCCCGAGAAACGCTCGCCGAGCACGCCGACGACAACCGCGAATACGTCTACAGCCGCGAGGCCCTCGAACAGAGTGAGACCCACGACCCGTACTGGAACGCGGCCATGACGGAGATGCGGGAGACGGGGTACATGCACAACTACATGCGCATGTACTGGGGCAAGAAAATTCTGGAGTGGTCCCCCGATCCGAAGACGGCCTACGAGCGGACGCTCGCCCTCAACAATCGCTATTTTCTGGACGGCCGCGATCCGAACTCATACGCCAACGTGGCCTGGATCTTCGGCCTCCATGATCGAGGATGGAAGGAACGACCGGTTTACGGCAAGGTCCGCTACATGAGCCAGGGCGGACTCGAACGCAAGGCGGACCCGGACGCTTACGTGGAAAAGGTGGACCGGCTCGCCGATCAGGCCCGTGCAGATCACGACGCATCCCTCGAACCTGAGGTTCAAAAATAATCCCTAAAGGACAATGACGGAGGCACAGAAGGACAAACTATTTCGCGTGACGTTTTTCGGAGCAGGACTCCTGTACGTCTGGTCGCTATTTATCTTCTGGATGGCTCCCGAATGGGGGTTGTCTGGCGAGTCCTACTATATCCTGGGGGTTCTTCCGGCCCTTCTGGGCGTGGGAGCGCTGGCGACCGCGCTGGGTCTGCACATGGATCTGCAGAAGGGAAACAAGTGAGAGAAGAACGGGCTCGGACAAAAGCAGGTGTCGAGGGGGTAGCTGATCCTTTTCCAGGGAAGCGGTGGTGAAATCTACCACGCCGTCGCCAGTCATCCCACGGTCCGGGCGAGCAGGGAATTGAGGGACGACCCTTTTGGGCCGCTGGAGGCGCACAAAAAAATGCCCCTGAACCGAGCGACCGATTCAGGGGGAATTGTACTGAAGAAGGTTTGTTGAGAAGCGCGTACTACGCGGTGGCCTGCTCAGTCGTTTTGAAGTCAATCCAGGCCGGGTTGAGCCATCCGATGATGGACCCGTAGATGAGGTGCAGCACCAACGTGGACACGACATATTTCATCGGCGATCCCAGATACAGGGGCTTATCGGCGGCGAGTTCATGGCCGGCGCCGCCGACACCAAAAACACCCCAGCCGATCATGGGCGAGTACGCTACCATCATGAGTACCCAGAGTCCCGTCGCGAGTCCGAGCCCCGTCTTTACGCTGGTATCGCGACCATAGAAGGCGACGAGAACGACGGACCAAGTGGCCCCGTAACCAAAGTGAGCAAGAGCGGGAAGAGGGCCAATGTTGAGCCCAATTTTTTCGAGGAAGGCGGCAGAGGGCGGGAGGTTGAAGGGAGCAATACCGGCTCCGTGAATCCCGAACATGATGAGAAGAAACATAAGGAGGCTCCCGAGGGCACCAACGACTGCTGCTTTAATCCACTTCATGTCTGCGCGTCTTATCGGTTCGACAGATGACGGTCGGAGTCAACAGAGGAGTGACTGCTATAAGTCACGTTTTTAGGGACGCCAGACGGGAAAACGTTACGACCGGAAGGGCGCCGAAGACTGGAGGTGCTCAGAGCCGTCTACTCCCATTGAGAACGGACCGTCTTTGCAGTGTTGGTCCGCCGAACCGGCACTCAGTTGACCGTCGTCTGCTGATCGAATTCGATCCAGATCTCAAGACCCCGTCCGTCGCCAAAAGGCTGGCCGGCATTGCAGTAGTCCTTGCGCATCTCGGTCCACTCCAGATCGATCAAAATTCGGAGAGCGGTGCGTTCGGAATTGGTCATGGGCACAAAAAGAAGAAGATTGGAGGGAAGAGTTCGCTTTAATGACACATGTCTTCGTCGGATATAACGTCTTCATGACCCAAGACCGGACGCTTTGCTCATACATCGACGCAGTTTCAAAAGGTCTTTCCACGTGGTCCCTGCGAAGGCCCTCCAAGCGTATCGCCCGGCCTCTCGAAAAGAATTCAGCGACCGCTGATTCCCAGGCAGCGGCTGGTCGCCGACGTCTTGTTTCTGTTTTTCCTAAAGAACGGCCGAAGAGACGATCGGGAACTGAGATGTCGAACCTGCTCTCGGCTGCTCCCGAAGCAGATTTGCTTCTTGCACGGTCTGGGCCGCCATTCCTTAACAAAGTATAAACAAAACTGATTGGGCAGCACGAATCTGACAAGCCCCGGTCTCACTTGCCTCCGAGTCGAACTCAGAGCTGCAGGGTGAGAGTTGCCCCTGCGGGAAGCACGTGCACGGAGAGGATGGTGTTGGAGTCGAGCAGGCCCGCGAGGCGGGAGCGGGATGCGAAAAAAGCAATACCGTCCAGTACCAGGAGGCCGGCGCCCTGCATAATCAGCGACGTGCCAAAGCCGCGCCAACGCCCCGCATTTGCGACGTCCCGGTATCCTGCAGCCAACATCGTGGCCCCGACGGCTGAATACGCGACGTTGAGGCCCAGGTTGAAGAGCAAGATGTCATGGAACTGGCGCTCGGCAGAGAGGACGGTGGCGGGGTCAGTGGCGGGGGAAGGGGGAAGGCTGAGAAGGCCTGCGGTTGCAATGCCCACATTTACGGTCCCCCACCCGGCCGTCATGGCGCCAAAGTGCCACCCGGCCGACTGTTGGGGGCGGCTTGCGCCCCACATTAGCGCAAGGCCGCCGAGTGCATTGATTCCCCCCCACGCCGCTACGCGCCAGAGGTGAGCCTGCTTCGCATTCTGCAGGGTCCTCGAGGCCTCGCGGGCCGTCTGTGGTGACTCTTGTCCGGAAGCGGTGTGCGTTTGCGCTCGGAGTGGGACAGAGCCTACGAGGCCAAGCCCGAGGACGACGAAGACAGCAGCAAGGAAGAGAGACCGGGCCATCCAAAGGTGGAGTGGGAATGAAAGGTGTGCTTCCGTGGCGTTGCAGGAGGGAAAATAAAACGCGTTCCGCGGCCAGACAACGTTTTGCTTCAAGATCACTCTTCATTTTTCGAGACTGCTTTGGTTCGGCATGATGGGGATTCAAGCAGTGCGTGAAGTCTGCAAGTGGCTCTCGCTCGACGAATCTCACTCTGATCGGCTGGCAGGCACCAGGGGGGCCGAATCTCTGTCAATTGCAAGGTACTCAAGCGTTAGAACGGTCGCTTCCACCCCCTCATGGTACGCGACAAAAACTGGACGAGGCTTCACAAGAGGGCTATTCCCTTTCCTCGACCGCATCATTCCGAGCGTAGCGAGGAATCTCTTCGAATAAAGCGGAAACGAGTT
>CAZSBW010000139.1:0-7169 GCA_964604815.1 uncultured Salinivenus sp.
TGTGGTCGATGAGGCGCTTGTCGAAGTTGTCGCCCCCGAGGTGCGTGTCGCCGTACGTGGCGTTCACCTCAAAGACACCGTCGCCGAGTTCGAGGATGGAGATGTCGAAGGTGCCGCCGCCCAGGTCATACACAGCAATCACCTGGTCGTCCTCGTCGTCAAGGCCGTAGGCGAGAGAGGCCGCAGTCGGTTCGTTGATGATGCGGCGCACATTGAGGCCGGCGATTTCTCCAGCTTCTTTCGTGGCCTTTCGCTGCGCGTCGTTGAAGTAGGCCGGGACCGTGATCACCGCGTCGGTGACCTCCTGCCCCAGGTAGTCTTCGGCCGTCTGCTTCAGCTTTTGGAGCACCATGGCCGAGATCTCCTGAGGCGTGTACTTTCGGTCCCCGACCTGAACACGAGCAGTATCGTTGTCCCCTTTCACGATTTCGTAGGGGACCTCCTCAATCTCGTCCTCAACTTCATCGTAGAAGCGGCCCATAAACCGCTTGATTGAGGAGATCGTGTTTTCCGGATTCGTGATGGCCTGCCGCTTCGCCGGGGCGCCGACGAGGCGTTCGCCATCCTCTTTGTAGGCCACGACGGAGGGGGTCGTCCGTGCGCCCTCTGCGTTTTCAATGACTTTGGGGTCGTCCCCCTCCATCACGGCCACGACGGAGTTCGTCGTGCCAAGGTCAATGCCAATGATCTTGCCCATAAGTTCGAGTGTATTCTAGTTCGGAAGTTTGTTCGAAGGCGTCTCGGAGTGGAGGTCAGTCAACTCCTACGTCACCGCTTGTAAGAGAGTCAAGAACGATGCCGGACCGCATTTGGCTCGTTCCGTCCGTCACAATGACAGAAGTTCCCCCCACGACCGAGAGGGGGGCTCTAAATCGCGTCAGGTATGACGGATTGCTGCCTCTGCGTCTGAAAACTTTGCAGGATCGAGAGCAGGTGCCCTCATTGTGCAACTGAGTCGCGACAAATCCGTGAAAGCGAGTGCATAATCCGGTTTTTCCCTTACACGTGCAGCCATCGCTGCCTAGTTCTCCGGGGTATGTATACGTCTGCCGGGTTTCGCTACCTTCCCAATCTTCTGACTGTGACCCGCATCCTGGTCACCCCGTTGTTGCTGCTTCTACTGACGGTGCCCAGCCAGGAGGGACAGGCATGTGCGGTCGCGCTTTTCGTGCTGGCGTCGTTGTCGGATTACTACGACGGAATGTTGGCGCGTCGCTTTCAGGTGCGGTCGCGCCTGGGCCAGTATCTCGATCCGCTGGCCGACAAAATTCTCGTCCTCGGCACCTTCGGCATGCTTGCGGTGGAAGCACCGACCGTTGTGCCCTGGTGGGCCGTGGTGGTGATTGCGCTTCGGGACGTGGCCGTAACGGGCCTCCGGACCTGGGTTGAGGCCTGGGGAAATACGCTGCGGACGTATCGGGTTGCCAAGCTGAAGACGACGATTCAACTCGCTTTTCTGTTCGGGGTGCTCGTGCTTCGGACCGGGACCCACATGTCGCCTCCCATTCGGGAGTGGGCCACCTGGGTGCTTCAGGAGAGTCTTCTTCCCGGGGGAGCGCTGGCCGTGGTTGTGGGCTTTACGGTGGCAACGGGCGCTCTCTACTTGATTGCCCCCGTTGAAGACCAAGTCGAAGCCGAGTAGACGCGTCGAGAACGCTCGTCTCTGACCTTTTTTTCTCAGTGTCTGCCGTGATGGCTTTCTCCTCCGACGCCCCCCGCGACCGTTCCAACTTTCGTCCGGCTTCTCGGAACGGGACGGAGCGCACCCTCCTCGAAGCGCTGTTGGACATTGGGGCCGTGAAACTGCAACCCACGGCTCCTTTCACTTGGTCGTCGGGCCTCGTCGCCCCCATCTACTGCGACAATCGACTGACGATTTCGCATCCCCGCGTCCGCCGCCTCATCCGGGACGGCTTCGCAGAGACGCTTCGGGCGCACGAGGTTCAGGACCCGACCGTTGCCGGCACCGCAACGGCCGGCATCCCGCACGCCGCGTGGCTGGCCGAGGCTGTGGATCGGCCGATGGTCTACGTTCGTTCGGCGGCGAAGGACCACGGGACGAAGGCTCGTATCGAGGGAGTGTTGGAGACGGGGACGGAGGTTGTCGTCGTTGAGGATTTGATTTCGACGGGGGAATCGGCCCTCGACGCCGTGGCGGCCCTGCGCCAGTCAGGTGCCACTGTCCGGGCGGTGTTTGCCATTTTTTCCTACGAGCTCGACGTAGCGGACGAGGCGTTTCGGGAAGCGGAGATGACCCGATACGTGCTCGCGACGTTCGACACTCTCGTCGACGTCGTTCGCGAGCGCGGGAATCTCTCGGAGTCCGACGTTGCCCTCCTGACGTCGTGGCACGCTGATCCGGCGGGCTGGTCGGTGGAGCACGGCGGCGATCACCCGGATCAGTAGCCGCTCCTTTGGGCGACGCAGCCGTCCTCTGCAAGCGGTCGGTATGTGCCGATACCTGGGCAGTATCGCTTACCGAAGACGGTTATTCTTTTTCGGGCACTCTGATAGAAAGGAAGCAGCCGCTTCGAGGAACGATCGATTCCAGCCCCGGCGCACCCATCTGATACTAATTATGCAGGATCGGTGTACACTTTTCTGAGTGCACTCATCCGTTTGAGTTGCCACCCGTCTTCCGGAAAAGATCCCGGATCGGGGTCCGGGATGAACCGAATTCGGAAGAAGGAAACTTCGATTCGGGAAGCGCCCCGAAAAATGGACAGTCAGCTTCGGCAATCGGTATGAGTTGGGAGCTTCGCCGGTCGAGCAGGGTCTTTTCTGTGCCGGCGAACATGCTTTGCGTACGTTCTCACGGTTTGGTACGCACGTTCGCGTGGGGAGGGGGAGATCGTCTGTGATTCTGATCGAGCATTGGCTGACATGAAGGCGCATCTACTTACGATTGGCGACGAGCTACTCATTGGACAGACGACGAACACCAACGCCGCATGGCTGGGCAATCGGTTGAGCCGGCTCGGCGTGGCGGTGGAGCGCACGGTGACGGTGGGTGACGACCCGGAGCGCATGGGGGAGGAGCTCAACCGATCTGCTCAGCGAGCCGATCTGCTTCTCGTAACTGGAGGGCTGGGACCCACCCACGACGACGTGACGCGAGAGGTGGTGGCCGAGTACTTCGACGCCCCTCTCCAGACTGACGATGACATTCTGTCCCGCATTCGGCAGTACTACGAGCGCCGGGGGCGTCAGATGCCGAGTGCGGCGCCCAAGCTGGCGCAGGTGCCCGAGGGCTTCGAGGTTCTCGAAAATCCGGTGGGAGCGGCGGTGGGATTGTGGTGCGGGACGACCGTTGAGGGGAAGGAGCGGCTGGTGGGCGTTTTGCCCGGCGTGCCGGAGGAGATGCGGGGCATTTTTGAGGCCGCCGTCCAGCCGCGGTTGGAACAGCGGACCGATCTCCGAGACGTGGCCCATCGAACTCTCGTGACGTCCGGCATCGGCGAGTCGTCGCTGCAGGAGCGCCTGGGGGACCTCTCCGACGTGCTGGACGAGGACCTGCACCTGGCCTATTTGCCGTCGACCAGCGGGGTGCGGCTTCGGCTTACGGCCACGCACCCGGACCCGGCGATGGCCGAAGAGCAGCTCGATCGGCTCGAAGGACGGATTCGTGCACGAGCGGACCTTCACGTCATCGGGCGGGGGGACGTGACGCTGGAGGAGGTGCTGGGCAATCGACTTCGGGAGGCCGCCCGCACCATCGCCACGGCCGAGAGCGCGACCGGCGGCCTCATCGGGCACCGGCTTACGGGCATCAGCGGCTCGTCGGACTACTATCAGGGCAGTGTCGTGGCGTACGCCAACGCCGTGAAGCGGTCGGTCCTGGACGTGGGGGCCGACGTTCTCGACGAACACGGGGCTGTCAGCGAGCCGGTGGCCGTACAGATGGCCGAGGGCGTTCGGGGGGCGCTCGGCGTGGACGTCGGGGTGGCCACGACCGGTATTGCCGGGCCCACTGGAGGGACGGAGGAAAAGCCGGTGGGCACCGTGTGGCTCGGCTACGCCGACGGCGTTCGTTCCCGCGCCGTTCGGCAGCAGTTTGTTGAAGATCGGTCGCTCAACAAAGAGCTTTTTGCCAGTGCGGCCCTTGATCTGGTGCGGCGGGAACAGGTGCGACGTGATGATCGGGGAGAGCATTAGGGCACGTTCCTGCGAACGGATCAGCCGCTCCAGTGTCTCGGGGTGTCTGCAATCGGTTTGTTTGGATTGTGCCCGGACTGGGAGTCACACGCGGGGCAACGATCATGCTTCTGGTGTGCGGCGGGTCGGGACCCGGAGTCCTCCCCCGACATCAAACTTGCACAGGGGCCCGGCGACGCGGGCGTGAGGGCTCTCGTCGAGCTGCCGGAGACGGGGGCCGACGTGACGGTGGAGCCAGCGGGTACCTCTGGGTCCGATCTGCGCCCCGTTCAGTGAAATGCCGTTCGGTTTTGCGCTCGACTCGGTTGAGAACCCGAACCTAGCGCCCCCTCATGAATACAGCGTAGCGAAATTGACTGCCATCTGACCCTCGACCCACTTCTTTTTCGATCATGGCTGATCTTCCCGACGGCGAGTACATGCTTTCCGACGTTCAGTGGCGCAAGCGCGACGAAGACACTGCGTTTCGGCTGCTTCGCGGCTTCACCACAGGGAAGCTCTTTGTGAGTGGTCGGACTGCTCGCGTGAAAGCCCGGTTCACGGACCAAAATCTCTCCAATCGCTTCAGTGACCTGGAGCAGGACGGCGTGCGCGTGACGCTTCAGATAAGTTTGTTGGGCGAGACCGACGTGTATTTGTTGCCCGGCCGCGCTCCGACCCTCGAGCGGGCGGGGGCCTGCTACATCCTGCGTCTGCGCGGATCCTCCTCCGACGTGTCCGTCGTTCACGCTGCTGCGTAAGTGCGCTAGAAGCGAGCGGCGCTGATCGTCATGATCGAGATTGACGGATCGATGGGGGCGGGAGGCGGGCAGATTGTGCGTACGGCGCTGGCGCTGTCCCTGGCCACGCAGCGGCCCTTTCGCATCAAAAACGTCCGTGCGAGTCGTTCTCGTTCCGGCCTGCGGCCGCAGCACCGGACGGCGGTCGAGGCCGCCGCGACGATCGGGCGGGCTGAGGTGTCCGCGGTAGAGGAGGGAACGTCTGCGTTCACGTTCGAGCCGGCGGCGGTGGAGCCGGGACGGTACCACTTCGACGTGGGCACGGCCGGGAGCGCGGTCTTGGTGCTGCAGACGATCCTGCCCCCGCTGCTCACCGCAACGGCGCCCTTGAGGATTACGGTGACCGGCGGCACGCACACCCGCTCGGCCCCGCCGTTCGAGTTCTTCGCGACTGCGTTTTTGCCCCTCGTCGAGCGCATGGGGCCGGTCCTGCGCGCCACGCTCGACCGGCCCGGCTTCTACCCGAAGGGCGGCGGCCGCTGCACGCTGGAGATCGAGCCCACGGCGTCCCTCGATCCGCTGACGCTGCGGGAGCGGGGGCCGTCTCGGCGGCAAATGGCGCAGTCGATCGTGGCGAATCTGCCGCGCCACATTGCCGAGCGGGAGCTGGCCACGCTGCGGGAAGGGCTGCCCGTCGACCTCGACGACACGGGCATTGAGACGCCGACTGCCCGGGGCGCGGGCAATGCGTTGCTGCTCACGCTTGCCTACGAGCACGTGACGACGGTGGTGAGCGGGATTGGGGAGAAGGGAAAGCCGGCCGAAGACGTTGCGATGGGGGTGGTGGGCGAGGCCCGCGACTACCTCGCGGCGAACGCGCCGGTGGGGCCGCACCTTGCCGACCAGCTTCTGATTCCACTCGCCCTCGGCGGCGGTAGATTTCGGACGACGACCCTCACCGACCACACCCACACCAACGCTGCCGTCGTCGAGCGCTTCGTGGGCGATTGCTTCTCGGTGACGGAGGCGAACCGCGGCTGGCTCGTTTCTGCCTAACCACGGACGTCGGTCCGTGATAGTCCCCGTGGTACGGGGTCACCAGGGGATGCGCTGGCTCATTGGATCACGCCTTTGGTCTATCCGTGCTGCCGGATGTCTTCGGCTGTGCGGAGTCAGCCGGTCGACAATATTAGCCCGCATTTCTCACGGGACGCTACTGCGGCTTCAGAGACGACTCAATCTGCTCATTTTTGCTTCTCGACGATGCGTTGCATCGCCTGCGATGCGCAAATGGCACCTTGAACCGTCTCTTTTGCCTCGCTACGCCTCTCGTGAGAGATCCGGGTTAGAGGGATTGGTGGGCTCGGTGCTTGGCTCGCTCATATTCACAGAATAACAACAGGAAGGAAGTCCAATCGCTTTTTGTTTGGAAAAAGCAAGATGTTTTCTTCTCTCTTCATCAAAACTATTCGCCTTTACCAACGCTGGGTTAGCTCCTCGTTACCTCGAAGCTGTGTCTACACGCCGACGTGTTCGGAGTATGCTATACTGGCAGTGAAGAGGTGGGGGCTCTGGAAAGGATTGCGCCTTGCCCTTCAGCGTGTTCGCCGATGTGACGGCGGTTCCCCTCGTGGCGAGGACTATCCACCGGGCGTTTCTAGCTCTGACTCATCTACAACTCCGATCTCATGAAAGAATATAATGTCGTACCCTTTTCAGGTGGCTGCATCACTGGCAACATCAGCGAGTCTGATCTTCAGAATACCATCAATGAGTATGCAAATGAGGGATGGACGCTCTCCAAGACGGTGACGGACACGCGCCGATTCCTACTTCTCTTTAACCGTACCACGCATTTTCTGATCTTCGAAAAAGATCAGTAGCTTCGCCTCTTTCTACCTCCGACGTTTCCTTTCCTCCGATGAATTTCTTTTCTCGAATGTAGCGAACCAAAAGTCAATGAGGACCGCCTGAAGAAATCCCTGTCGGAGGTCAAGCTTCCCTCTGCCGGGGAGTGATCTATCCCCGCGTGTGCAGGGACACGCTCCGCTACTTTGTCGCAGAGGAGCTTCACACCCGTGTAGTGTGACAGGACGACAGGGAAAATGCAACTCTACCGCCGCCAGTTCTGCCCTGGCTCCGGCTCATTGTCCAGAATGTCCTCAATCCGGGCCTCCACCTTGCCGTCGATCTCGTCGACCACGTCGAGGGCCTGCATGTTTTCCTCCACCTGGTGCGGTTTCGAGGCGCCGGTGATGACGGTGCTCACGTCCGGGTTGGTGAGGCACCACGCCA
>CAZSBW010000140.1:0-7163 GCA_964604815.1 uncultured Salinivenus sp.
TTCGAGGGCGCGACATCCCGTGTGCTCGCCCTCCACGAGCCGGACCCGGAGCGGCGGCGCCAGAGCAGCATTCTCCAACTCGACGGCCCGCGCGTGACCGGCCTCGTCGAAGACCCGGACGAAGCAACGTCCAAGCGCATCTGCCCGTCCTTCCACCTCCTCGCGCCCGACGCCCTCGCCACGGTCGCGCCCTACCTCCGCGCGGGCAGCGACCCCCGCGCGGGCGGCGACCCCGACACGCTCGGCACGTTCATCCACGCCCTTGCCCAGAAGCGGCGCGTCGAGGCGATCCGCCTGCCGAAACAGGAGCACCTCCGCCTCCACTGCAACACCCCCGAGGATCTGGAGCGCGCCCGAACCCTGTTATGTGATGAGCCGCACAACCTGCTCGATGCCGTGACGGTCCGGCAGCGGCTGGCGGGCCGTGACGCGTGAATCGTGATACGTGAGGGGACCCTCCACTCTCGCCGTTCTCCTCACGGTTCACTCCTCACTCTTCACTCTCCACGCTTCACGCTTCACTCTTCACGCTTCACTCTTCACCCAAACGCCGCGCGCAGCTGATCGCAGGCCTGCTCCAGTACCGGAATCTCCTTCGCGAAGCAGAAGCGAAGCTGGTACCGCCCGTCGGCATCCTCCTCGTAGAACGACCGCCCCGTGACGCTCGCCACCTTCGCCTCTTGCACCAGCGTCTCCACCGCCTGCTTGTCGTCGCCGAAGCCGGAGTGGGTGTCGGCCAGCGCGTCGAAGCGGGCAAGGACGTAGTACGCCCCGTCGGGCCACGGCACCTCGAATCCGATGTCTTCGAGCGTCTCGCACATGAGACGGCGACGCGTCGCGTAGTCGCCCTGCAGGGTGGGCACGTAGTCGTCGTCCAGGTCCTCGAACGCCGCGAGGGCCGCGTGCTGGAGGGGGCGGGGCGCGCAGATGTAGAGGAGGTCGTTCATGAGTCCCATCTTCTCGGCGATGGGCGGCGGGGCCACGGCGTAGCCCAGCCGCCAGCCGGTCACGTTGTAGGCCTTCGAGAACCCCGAGAGCGTGATCGTCCGCTCGTAGGCCCCCGGCAGGCTCGCCAGCGACACGTGCTCCGCGCCGTCGTAGAGCATGTACTCGTAGATCTCGTCGGTAATCGCCACCAGGTCGCGATCCCGCATCAGATCCAGCAGCGACGCGAGCTCCGCGCGCGTCCACACTTTGCCGCTCGGATTGGCCGGCGTGTTGAGAATAACGGCTTTCGCGTCGTCCGTAATTGCGTTCTCGACCGCCGCCCGGTCGAACGTCGAGTCGGGGCCGCCGAGGGGCACGTACCGGATCGTCGCCCCGGTGAGCTCCAGAATGTTGCGGTGATACCCGTAGAACGGCTCGAACAGCACCACCTCGTCCTCTTCCTCCAGCAGCGTAAAGGCCGCCGCCACGAAGCAGCCCGTGGAGCCCACCCCCACGACCACCTCGTCGGGCGAAGACGCGGGCACGTCGTTGTAGGCCCGCTCTTTTTCGAGAACGGCCCGGCGGAGCGGCTCGATGCCCGCGTAGTGCGAGTAGATGGAGCGGTCGTCGTCAATGGCCTGCTGGGCGCGAGTGCGGATGGGCTGGGGCGTGGGCAGGTCGCAAATGCCCTGGCCGAGGTTGATGCCCCCAGCGTCTTCCACGCGCTGGGTGACCGACCGAATGTCGCTCTGCTCCAGCGGCTCGGCGCGCTCTGCGATCGAAAAAGACGAGGTCAGATCCATGGGGACAGCATTGAAAAACGACAGTCAATGAACGTGCGCCCCTAAGAAAACGCTTCCACGACCCGCGTGCAACCGACCCGAACCCGAACAGAACCAGAACGGACATGGCAATCGCGTCATCTTCGCCCACTCAGAACGTCAACCGAGGTCTTTTGCCCGGAACGTCACGCACTCTGAGCCTTTGACGGGGTCGCCATCGGCTTTCTTTCTCGTTTCCCGCCCCTCTCATGGCTTCCTCGTCCAACGCCTCCTTCCTTCGCGAAGCAATTGAGCTGGCCATCGACAACGTCGAGTCGGGACTCGGCGGTCCATTTGCCGCCCTGGTCGTGGAGGAGGACACCGTTCTGTCGAAGGGCACGAACCGGGTCACGACCCTCTACGATCCCACCGCCCACGCCGAGGTCACCGCCATCCGGGCCGCCTGCAAGGAGCGAGGAGACTTTGAGCTCGACGGATGCACCCTCTACTCCACCTGTGAGCCCTGCCCCATGTGCCTCGGCGCCATCTACTGGGCCCGGCTCGACCGCGTGGTCTACGCCGCTACCCGGAGCGACGCCGCCGACGCCGGCTTCGACGACGACCACATTTATCAGGAGATCGACAAGCCCCCCACCGACCGCCGCATTCCCATGAATCGGCAGCTTGAAGAGGAGGCCCAGCGCCCGTTCGAGGCCTGGTTCGATTACGAGGAGCGCATCGAGTACTGAGGATCGTTCCCATCATCGACCTTCCTTGCCGTGGGCGGCTCCAGCAACAGGAGCGCGAGCAGGGCGCACCGGTCGAGCGTCTTCTCGACGTGGATGAACTCGTGCTCGGCGTGCGCCCCGTCGCCCACGGCCCCGAGGCCGTCGAGGGTGGGCGTGTGCTGGCTCGTAATATTGCCGTCGGACGCGCCCCCGGCCCGCCCCTCCTCCAGCTCCAGCCCGAGGGACTGCCCCAGCCGCCGGGCGAGCCGCCAGAGGCCCCGGTTGCCCGGCGTTCGCTCCAGCGGGGGACGCCCAATGCCGCCTTCAACCTCCACAGTGACCCCGGGGGTGTGCGTCTCAATCCCGCGGATCGCAGTGAAGACCTCGTCGGCCGCGTCATGCGTCGGCACGCGCACGTCAACCACGAGCTGGCCGTACGAGGTCCCGGTTTCGTCGTCAATGTGATGTCCGTCGATGGTGCCCACGTTGATCGTCACGCCGCGCTCCGGCTCGTGGAGTTCGTAGAGGCGCTGCACGAGTTGCGAGAGCTCCAGCACCACGTTGCCCTCCGTCGCGGTCTCCGTCGGGCGCACGATGAGCTTTACCTCGCCGGTCCCCTTTCGCGCCGTCTTGATCTTGCCGTCCAGCCCTAGGGCCGGCTCCAACACGTAGACCCGCTCGGAGGCCCGCGCGAGCCGTTTGATGTAAGGGCGCGACTCGGGACTGCCAATCTCCTCGTCGCTGGTGACGAGCACGAGGGGCATGGCCGACGGTGTGAGGTCGAGGGCATCGAGGGCCCGCAGCGCAAACACGATGGAGGCGATGCCCGCCTTCATGTCGAAGACACCGGGGCCGCAGAGCCGGTCGCCGTCGACGGTCACGGGCATGCGGTCGAGCGTGCCTCTGGGCCAGACCGTGTCGCAGTGGCCCAGAAGGAGTTGCGTCGGCGCGCCCCGCTCTCGGTCGTGGGGCCGGGCGTAGAGGGCGCCGCCCGTGTCCTCGCCCGGCAGGTGCATCGTGTGAAAGTCGAGGTCGGCGAGCGCCTCTGCCACGAGCCGCTGCACGTCCTGCTGCGCATCGGGGACGGTGGACGGGGACTCGACCCGGGCCAGCCGGCACAGAAAATCGACGTACTCGCTCGCATGGTCGTGGACGTAGGCCGAAAGGGCCGGCGCGAGGGACGCCAACTCGGTTTCGGGCTGCGCGGACGGCATTGCGAACGGAACGGCTACGGGCGATGAGACGAATCGGGCCTTTTCACGACCAAAATCCGCCAACGTTCGACGCTCTGCCCCGTCCGGCAAAGAAAGAGCGTGTGAAGGCACGAAAATCGCATCTTCCCCGAAACGGGCCATTGATCAAAGGACACGGTCGACGCACATCCGGTTCGAGCAGATTCACCACTATCGGTAGAAGCGTTCTCCTCGTTCGGCCAGAACAGGTGCTCCCCGAATTGCTCCCCTACGCCCGCCGCCGCTCTACGAGCCGATCGAGATCGAAGGCCGACTCCAGTTCCAGCACCTCCAGCACTTCGTAGAAAATGGGGGGCGGGTCGAGAAGCCGAATCGTGATCCCCTGCTGCTTCAACCGGAAGAGCGCCATCACCCCCTCCGTATCCACGAGGCGAGCCCGTGACAGGTCGATGCGCACCCGTGTGGCGTCCTCCAAATGGTGCTTGAGGTGTCGGATCGCCATCAGGTTGAGGTCGCGCCGGGGGCGAAGGGTCAGGGTGTCGCCATGTCGTTCGAGGTCCATGACAGTTCGTCGAGAATGTGGGATTTGAGTGTGGTGGCGAGTTCCGAATACGTCTCGATGGCGTCGGGATCGAGTTCGACCAGGGGAAGCTGCAGTCGAAGGTGATCGCGATTCTGATGGAATCGGGGCATGAGACCGGCGAAGACGAAGCCAATGTCTCGAAGCAACTCGGTCGCGGCGGGCGTCGCGGGATCATCGAGCGGCAGATCTACACACGCCACTGTCATGTCCTCATCCTCCAGGTCGGCAAGGGCCTGCTGCACCTGTTCTCCTAAATCCTGCCCGGCCGTATCTACGACAAATAGGACGTGATTGTAGGTGTAGCGAATGCGGGCGTCCATCTCGGTCGCCTCCGGAAGCTGCTCGCGGGGCGTGGCTGCCGACGCCTCGGGCACGTGCAGATCGTCGACCTCAAGGGCGTCGTAAATGTCTCGCAGCAGGTCGGCGTAGGGGGCCGGCAGGTAGGCCGTGACCGTCTCGTAGGGCACCAGCGGCCGGAAGTCGATCACGATGGTAATGGGCTGCGTCTCCTCATCGGAAAACTCCCGGAACCGCTCGGGCGGGAAGAGGCCCAGCAGCATCGCAGTGGACCTCATGCCGAAGTGGTGATTCACCCGCTGGCTGATGTCGTGCACCGTCACGGCCTCGCCGAACACGCCGCTGAGGCCCCGGTCGTTGGCCTGTTCGATGAGGGCGCGGAGCATCCGCTTCATGAGCCCCCGACGGCGGTGGTTCACGTCGACCACCGCCTCGCCGACCTCTCCGATCTCGGCGTCGGGCGATTGAAGGATGGCGAAGTACCCGACGGTCCGCCCCGAGTTGCTCCGTACCAACACCCCAAACTTTTCGCCCTGCTCCAGGGCCCGCTCGATGCGTTCTGGATAGTATAGGTCTTCCTTGGCGTACGTGTAGCCGTAGGTGCGATAGATGAGTTTGGCGATGTCTTCGGCGTCTCGGGGCTGGACGGGCGACAGCGAATACTCCACGTTCTCGCGATCGGCGTCCGGGTCGGGGGGATCGCTGGGATGGAGATCCGCGACGTGCTCGGACTCGATGAGCTGGACGAGCCGAAATTCTTTTCCCTCCCGCCCCCGATTTAGAAACGCAAAGTCATCAACGCAGTGGCGAATGAGCGAAAAGCCGGCCCCGTCGAAGTTGTCTTCCTCGATGGCCCGCGTCGGGTCGTAGGTGTACCGCGACGGATCGAAGGGCTCGCCTCGCTCGTGGACGATGACCTCGGCGGTCGAAAGATCCGCCCGGAAGGTGATTTCAAAGGTCTCGTCCTCTCCGGGAAACGCAAATCGGACGACGTCGGTCACCAGTTCATCGACGGCCAGAGCAAGGCGGAGGGCTTTCTCGTCCGAGAGTCCTGCGTTCAGGCTCCACTTATAGGCATAGTCCGTCGTGGGTCCGATGATGTCGACGTGGTTGGGGAGGTGCAGCGTCTGATCCATGACGCAACCTGGAGACGAGGCTGACGGAGAACGATCGTGCAGGGGCGGCTTTGGTCCAGGAAATGTAAGGGGAATCGGCGGCGATCGAGATGGGGCATTCCCGGACGACGCTGTCCGGATTCTCCCGATTCGCGAGGCCCGCGGCTTCCCTTCTCTCCGAAAGGGGAAGACCGTACCCAAACCACAGCGCGAGGCGGATTGCCCGGTCGTGTTCAGGTACACCTGTCCTCTCACCGGCGCCGCCCCTCCCGGTCACAACGAAGCGTCCCCTTTCACCTCGAACACATCCTCCAGGTCCAGGATGTCGACCACCTCTTGAAACAGGTCCGGCGGGTCGTAGAGGGTGACGTGCATCCCGTCGTCCTGCAGGTGCCAGAGGGCAGCGAGGGCTTCCGTGTCCACAATCCGGGCATGCGAGAGATCAATGCGCACGTGCTCGGCCCCCTGCGCCACCTGACGCAGGTGCCGGGCCGTAAGGAGGTTGAAATCGCGCCGGAAGCGTACCGTGACGGTGTCGCCGTCACGTTCGTAGTCCATCATGGGGACCGAAGCAAATGCGGAAGAAGAGCGGAATCGGATCAGAGCGGGCGTCGGTCATGAGAGGGCCATCTGCTCCGCCTGTAGCTCCGCCACAACGCGATCTTTCAGGGTTTGGGCGAGATCGGAGTATACGACGATCGGGTCGGGATCGAGGGCCACCAGCGGCCGCTGGAGGCGGAGGTGATCCAGCTCGTTGTGGAAGCGAGGCATGAGGCCTGCGAAGAGGAACCCCGCATCCCGAAGTTGCTCCGTCATAGCGGGCGTGTAGGGGCTGCGGAGCGGCAGATCCACATACATCGCCAGAAGCTCCGTTCCATTCAGGTCCTCGATGGTTTGCTCAACCTGATCGACCACGTCGGCGCCGGCCTTCTCCACCACGAGAACGGCGTGTTCGAACTCGTACTCGATGCGGGCGTCGATGGTGGCCGCCTCCGGCATCGGCTCCGGGGCCGGATCCGGCTCAATGACGACGGCCCCCAGTTCGTCGTACACGGCCCGGAGCACGTCCGCGTAGGGATCGGGCAGGTGCGGCCGCACCGTGTCGTAGGGCACCAGCGGCTTAAAGTCGATGACGTTGGAGATCGGCTGGGGGTAGTCGTCAATGAGGCCCGTGAAGCGCTCGGTGGGGTGATAGGCCAGGCACAGGGCCGAAGACACGAAGTCGAACCGGGCGTTGGCCCGCTGGCTGATCTCGTGGGCCGTCACCGCCTCGCCGTAGACGCCGAGAAGGCCCTGCGCCTCCGCCCGCTGGATGAGCCCCTCCAGCATGCGCGTCATGAGGCCGCGGCGGCGGTGGTTCACGTCCACGACGGCCTCGCCCACCTCCCCGATGTCGGAGTCGTCGTTGCGGAGGACGGCAAAGTAGCCCACCGCCTCCCCGTGCTCGGTGCGCACCATGACGCCGAACTTTTCGTCGTTGCGCAGGGCCTGCTCGATGGTGTGAGGGTAGTAGAGCTCCTCCTTCGAGTAGGTGTCCCCGTAGGTGCGGTAGATGAGCT
>CAZSBW010000141.1:0-7059 GCA_964604815.1 uncultured Salinivenus sp.
GGTCGCAGCGCGGCTACGGCCTGCTGCTGCAGACGATGACGGACGGCCGCTTCGTAGACAACCGGATGACGCAGAACGGAACCGGCGTCTACCTCGAAAACAGCTCACGCAACGTATTTGAAGAGAATGTGGTAGCGGCCAACTATCGAGGCTTTCGGTTCTCGGGCAGCTCGATGGACAACCAGTTTGGCCGCAACCTCATCCGGGGCAACCTGCACACCGCAGCGGTGTCCGGGATGAGTGCCACCAACGAGTGGCAGGTTGGCGGCGTGGGCAATCACTGGGGGCCTCAGGGCCTGCTCGACCTCAACGCCGACAACGTCAGCGAACTGCCCTACCGCACGGTGGATTTGCTGGGGGGACGCCGCGAAAACTTTGCGTACGTGGACCTCCTGGCGGCCAGTCCAGGACTTTCCCTATTGGAGGAGGCGCTCCGCCGCGTGCCGTCGCTCGACGTGCCTGCCATCACCGACGAGCATCCACTCCTGCGGCCGCCCGCATCGGTGGACGCAGACCCCGGATCCGGACGGATAGGCCTTCTCTCCTTTTGTCTCACCATCATCGCAGTCGGGTTTGCCCTGCTGTGGAGAAACCGCTCATGATTGACATCCACAATTTGCACAAGGCATTCGGTGAGAACTCCGTGCTGACCGGCGCGTCGTTTTCGATAGGGGCGGGCGCAATCGCCGCCTTGGTTGGACCCAACGGGTCAGGCAAAACGACGACCTTGCATGTGCTCGCGGGCCTCACGACGCCGGACACGGGAACTGCCACTGTGACCGGCGTGGACGTGACGACCGACCAAACGGCAGCCCAAGAGCGGCTCGCATTTCTTCCGCAGGACGTGCGGTTCCATTCGGCCCTCACGCCGCGACAGGTGCTGCGCTTCTATGCTGGACTCCGCAACGCGCCCATGGATCGCATCGAGCCGCTCCTCGCCGACGTGGCGCTCACCGACGCCGCCGATAAGCCGTGCGGCACCCTCTCCGGCGGCATGCGGCAGCGGCTGGGGATCGCCGTGCTGGAGTTGGCCGACGCGCCGGTGCTTCTGCTCGACGAGCCCGCCCTAAGCCTCGATCCCGAATGGCGTACCTTTCTGATGGATCGGCTGCGCGTCCACGCGGACGACGGGGCCACGGTGCTCATGGCCACCCACCTGCTCGACGTGTGGACGCCCATCGTGGACCGCGTGCTCCGCTGCGAAGACGGGCGGATCCGGGAGGTGGATGTCAACCCGGCCGCCGAGCCCGACCTTTCAGCCGTGCCAGACTCTTAACGTGAGGTGTTTTGCGTATTTCGTATTGCGTATTTCGTGGTTCTCCCTTCGATACGAAATACGGAATACGCGATACGAAATATGCGCTAGAAAAGAGCCCTCCTTCGAAATGGATCCGTTCCCCATGTCCCTGACCAAGCTGCCCCAATCGGTCTACCGCGCCGTCCTCCGCCGGGAAGCCGCAACGACGTTCCACAACCGGTTCGTTCAGATTTTTGCCGCCATCGTGGTGGGGGGAAGTATTGCGGTGGGCGTGCTTAGCGGGCGGCCCGAGGCCATTCCCTTCGGTCTGCTGCTTCTGTTCTTGTACGTGGTGCCGCTCTTCGGCCTCCTCATTGGGGTAAGTGCGGCCCACGAGGAGCACGACGAGCGGGCGTTCCTGTGGAGCCAGCCGGTGCCCCGCTCCGTCTACGTGCTGAGCAAGACGACGACGCTTGTGGGGGCCCTGGCTGTCGTCCTTCTCGCCGCGATCGTGGCGGCGGCGGTGGGGGGGGCGTCCGTGGGCACGCTGGCACTGCTGTGGGGCCTCGGAGTGGCGCTGGTGCTTATAAGCGTGAGCGCCGGGCTTACCGTCGGCCAGTACACCACCGGCCGGGCGCGGGGGCTCATGATGGCGCTGGTCCTGTGGTTTGGGGCCTTCGCCCTCTACGATGCGTTCGCCCTGGCGGTATCGGGCCTCGACGTCATGCAAGGACTGCCCGCCTTCTGGGTAGGCCTGCTGCTGCTCAATCCGGTCGACGCAGTGCGACTGGCGGGCCTTTTCGGACTGGAGAGTGTGCCGTTCTCCGCACCGGGCAAGGCGGCGTGGATGGCCGACCTGACGGCGTGGCTCCCTGCCTGGGTGACCGTCCTCACCGTGGCGTGGACGGGGCTTCTGCTCGTACTGGCGTGCCGCCGCCTTCGGCAGATGGACCTGTGAGAGTCTGTTTGGCGGATTGTCTGAGGCCACCCCAAGAGTACTCGGTCGCGGCCATCTAGATGGCCTCGCTCCCAGCGCTGCGACGGCGGGGAGGTCGGTCACACTCCTCTACCAGAGTTCCCACTCGCTAGCAGAAGGCAAAATGCTCAATTGTCCCGTCCGAGTCGGCGCAGGCCGCGCACGTCTGTCAGAGCAATCTCCGAGGGGTCACTGCGGATGAGGTCCTGATCCTCGAGCTGGCGCAGGGCGCGGGACAGGGTTTCGGGGACGGTGCCGAGCTCGGCCGCCAAGACGGATTTGGGAATATCGAGCTCAACGGTGGGGGGCGTGTCCGGCTCGTCGGGCGTCATCGGCACCTGCTTCACGAGATGGCGCGCCAGCCGCTCCTGGACGTCCTGCAACGATAGGGCGTCGAGTTGACGGACTGCCTCGCGCAGGCGCCCGGCCATCTGCCCCAGCATTCGCAGAGCAGTATCTGGATGGTCCCCGACGAACGCGAGGAACCGTTCACTGGGAAAGAACAGCAGCGTGCTATCCGACAGCGTCTCGGCGGTCGCGGGATAGGTGGGATCTTCCTGCTCTTCGAAGAGGGGGACCTCCGCAAACGACTCGCCGGGACGAATGACGTGCAGGACGAGCATCCGCCCTTCCGGACTCATTCGATAAATCTGGACGGTGCCCCCCAGCAGCAAATAAAATCCCCGACACTGATCCCCATGCTGAAACAAAATCGTGCCCGACTCCACCTCCTGGACCTGACCCATGTCCACGAGGGCCGTTCGCTCTTCCGGCGTGACCCCTCCGAAAAAGATGTGTCCCTCCATGAGAGACTCGATCTGATCGGGCGACGTGCTCACGGGATTCAGGGACTGTAGGAAAAGGCCGCAGGGGCTCGTACCTGATGGTATGAAATTCGATCCGGTCAGCCGAAAGATTCCACCCGTATTAATCGTCTCCTCCACATGCCCTCCTCAGTCCCGACCGCGCTCGACGTCCGTCCCCTGTCGCCCGACCGGAAGTCCGTCACCGTGCTTGCGACGTTCGATCGCCTCGACGTAGGCGAGTCTTTCGTGCTCGTGGACGACCGGGACCCCATCGTCCTGCGGACCCGGTTCGAAGTCGAACGCCCCGGCGAGGGCCAGTGGATTTACCTGCAGGAAGGTCCCCACGTGTGGCACGTGCGAGTACGGCGGCGGCACGAAACCGGCAGAAAAGAATAGCTCCCCCGATGCAGGTGGACGTGGACCGGCTGCCCGCGGGCGAGCAGATGCTCGCAGAAGGGCAGGGGAGTGCAGCTGCGATCTCGGGGAGCTGTATTCACGGGGACCGACACACCGGCCACGTTCCTGTTCGGCGCCGTCCAGCTCACGTCAGGGGTGAGGCGACGGCGTAGGTTCAGTCTCCTCCGAGGTTGGCCCAGGAAGGGACGCCGTCAGGTCCATACTGGGTGATTTGCCGGAAATGGGTCGGACTGTGCGGCTGCCGTAGCGCACGCGCAGAGGCTTCCCGTCAGCACTTTCGGCAATTTGGGCGTTGCCTGTGTACGACGTCTCCGGAAGCGTCAGTTGCTGGCCCACCGTCATCGTGACCGGATAGCCTGAATCGTTCGCTTCCAAAAGATCGGACCGATCAACGTGGTAGCGCTTGGCAATGCGTCCGGCCGTTTCCTCGGCCTGGACGACGTGCTGGAGGTTCCGCGTCCGATCTTCTTTTGGAAGGGCCGCGTAGTGCTCGGCAAATGTCGAGTAGGTGCCGTAGGGCAACCGCACGTAGTATGGCGCCTCGGACGGAGGAAGCCGGTTGCTCCGCAGCTCAGGATTGAGCACACGGATTCTCTGAGGATCGACCTCCGTGAAGCGGGCCACTTGCTCGATTGTGAGAGACGCCCCGACGGGAACGTAGTCGAACGCGTACCGTGGCCCGGCCTCCACGCGCTCGAGGTCGAACGCCGCGGGATTGGAGATGATGACGGCCGTGGCCGTGAAGAGGGGCACGTAGTTGCGGGTCTCTTCCGGCAGGTCGTCGTAAATGTCCCAAAACGAGGGATTGCGCCCGGTGCGCTCCCGATACGCGCGAACGTGGTACTGGACGACGCCCGGATTGCAGTTGTACCCGGCCAGGGCCAGTGGCCAGGTTCCGAACTGCTCGTGCAGATCCTTCAGGTGCCGAGCCGCCGCCCGGGTCGACTTCTCGGGATCGAGGCGCTCGTCGACCCACGGATCGATGGAGAGGTCGTACCGGCGACCGGTCTTGGCAACGAACTGCCAGATGCCTGCGGCGCGGGCTCGGCTCTGTGCGTGCGGGTTCAATCCGCTCTCAGCGAGGGCAAGGTACTTCAGTTCATCCGGCACGCCCTCTTCTGCGAAGATCTGTTCGATCATAGGAAAATACGTCGACGCTCGCCGCAGCCACGGATAGAGATATTCCCGTTTGTGATTCAGTAGGAAGGTCATGGTTTCCCGCACTGGGCGGTTGACCGTGAGGGGCACGGGGCCGTCCTGCTTTTGCAGGTCCGTCGGAAGCGTGTTGACGATTGACGTTGGCTTTTCCTGGTCGAGTGTCGCAGAGAGCCCTTGTCGAAGGTCGTAGATGTCTCCGTCCGGCAGACGAAGCGTATCGGGGACCCCATAGCGGGCCTCGTACGCAGTCGTCAGGGTCCGGAAGGCCCGACGAAATCGAGGCCGCTGAGCGAGCCCGGGCTGTTCGAGGAAGGTCTCCAGCTTGCCGATGGCAGTGTGGAGCAGGGTTTCGGTGCGATCTGCCTCTCGGGCGGCCTGGGCCCGAGCGAGTTCAGCCTGCAGGCGATAGAGTTGCTCCATCCGGCGCAGGACTTCGGTGTTGGACAGGGTGTCCGTCGAGGCTGGGGGGCTGGCGTGGACGACTGTGCCCGAGGACGCAGAAAGTGTATTCCAGAAGCCGGAATCGGAATCTTCGTCGGCGGGCGTGCGAGGCGATTGCTGCCAGAAGGCGGCGAGCACGACGCCGATGATTGTACCCGCAAGAAGTAGCGTTCGGTTTTTCATGGAGGCCCTCCCGCTCTGGACAGAGCGCTTGTACGCGGAACTGCGAATGAGGCAGCACGCCGGCGCAGATAATCCAGCTGAGGTGGCCAACTGCCCCTTGAACGAATCGTCTCTCCAGTGCCACAGGACTGGGGGAAGACATCACCCGGTTCTTTCGCTTCGCCGCCCTGCGCTGCACTCCTTCGGTCTGAGGAAACGTGCGCAAGATCTGCCCTAGATACTTTTTGGACAGCAAAACAGTTTCGCGTTTCCAAGATCTTGGGATCCTGTTAACAGCGATCCCCATCCCCGTCCGCTCTCATCGTCTCCAAACGGCCCCCCGCGTCGCCCGTCCGAACACTGGGGCTGGAGCGTTGGTTGCACGTCGTGCGTTCGTCACGGCCCGTTCGCTCTTTCGGTGACCGACGGGAATGATGCATGATCGGGACCGGAACGGGGCGTCCAGGGTTCCTCGCATTCGCTCTTCGTGCCTCGATGCCTTCTGCGTCCGACGATCACAGCGAACGAGCCGCCGAGGATGTGCCTGCTGGGGAGGCGGCCCAACCGGATCCCGAGGCTCCGCCAACGTCCGCGTCCAATCCCGAGCCCCCCGACGAGCCCGACCCGACGACGTGTCCGAACTGCGGGCGCACGTTCACAGGGAACTACTGCCCCGACTGTGGGCAAGAAGCGAAGGGCTCGGTCACGGTTGACGACGTGGCCGGGGCCTTCGTGCGGGAGCTGGCCGACGTGGAGGGCGGCCTGCTGGCCACAGTCAAGGGGTTGACCGTTCGCCCGGGCGACACGCTTCGGGCCTACCTCGGCGGGGCGCGGGCGCAGTTTATCAGTCCGGGGCGGTACCTGCTCGCCGCGATTCTGTTCGCCGTGGGTATTTTCAATGGGCTCACGTGGATCGGGGCCCTCGAAGCCCCCGGCGATTACTTCGAGGAACCGACGGGCGGAACGGACGCTGGCGCCACGGCTCAGGCGTTCATGGACACGATTTCCCAGGCGAGTCAGTCGCAGTGGTGGAACGTCGTCACTATGCTGGTGGCCGTTGCTCTTCTAGCGCTCATCCTTCGTCGGATATTTCGGGAAGAGTTGGACGACTGGGCGACGGCGCTTGCGACCAGTGCGTTTCTCAACGGGCACGCGACGATTCTATGGAACGCAGTCTTGCTATTGCACGCCACTGTCGTCTTCGTCTGGACGGGCCAGCCCTTGAGCCTTACCTCTGTCAGCACCTACCAACTTCTGATCATCGTCCTCTATGTGGGCGCAGCGGCGTACCAATTCGCCCCCGGCTGGAGGAACGCTTTGAAGGGCGGATTGGGGGCGCTCTGGGTGAACGTCGTGGCGATCGGCGTCGGCTGCCTGCTGGTGATCGGGTACCTGCTTCTGTTCGTCCGCCCGCTCAGCGCGCTTTCCTCAGAGGGCGTGGGGTTTCTTGGTGTAATGAGCGGAATGTACGCGACGCCGCTTCTCCTCCACGTCGCGGCGGAGGTCTATTACTACCTGCGCTAGCCACTTCTAGAGGCACCCCCGTCGTCTGCCGCCGACCACGCAGAGCCACTACAGCGGCAGGTTGCCGTGCTTCTTGGGCGGGTTGTTGACGACCTTGTCCTCCAGCATGTCGAAGCCGCGGATGAGGCGCTTCCGCGTCTCGCTGGGCTTGATGACGTCGTCCACGTAGCCGTACTCGGCGGCCACGTACGGATTGGCGAATTTGTCGCGGTACTGCTCCACGAACTCGTCCTTGGCCGCGTCCGGGTCGTCAGCCTCCTTCAATTCGTCGCGATAGATGATCTCGACGGCGCTCTCGGGGCCCATCACGGCCACCTCGGCGGTGGGCCAGGCAAAGT
>CAZSBW010000142.1:0-7042 GCA_964604815.1 uncultured Salinivenus sp.
CTGGAGTAGCGTTCGGAAGAACGACAGCTTCGGGCGCTCCGCTGCTTGACGGACGGTCTATTTCGTATTGCGCATTTCGTGTCGCCCGAATCCTGACCTACGGACTGCGGAATACCATCGTCTCAGCCCGGGGCCGGGGGCGGCACGTCGATGGAGGAGGCACCCGGGTCCGCGTCGGCCTCGTCGCGCGCCTCGGCCCAGGTCTCGCTGGTCAGGAGCACCTCTTTCGCTTCACTCAGCGACAGGTCGAGCACGTCGAGGATCATCCGCACGGCCTCCAGGCGCGAATGGCCGTCTCGGCGGAGACGGCGGAACGTGGCCTCGATGGGCTCGTCCTCGTCCATCTCCTCTTTGTACTGGCGGATCGTCTCGTCGCTCATCATGAAATGGGGCAGGAGCAAAGGGGAGAATCGACAGTGTGCGACAGTGATCAGTTTGTGTCGATGCGCCCAGCCTCGCGGAGCACCTCCCGCAGCCGGTCGAGGGGCAGGGCCTTCTGCACGTGGCCGTCGCGTCCCTCAACGGTCGTGGCGGCGGTGAGGGCGTTGTAGACGGCTTCCTCCACCGCCTCTACCGTCCCGAGAAAAAGGGGATTCATTCGGGAATTGGGAAGGAGGGCGTCCGGTCGAGGCGATTTGCCCCCCGTGCGACGATTCTGCGTGGAGAAGGCAATGACGAAGTCGCCGGAGCCGTTGCTGGAATAGCTGCCGGTGCGGGCGAGGCCGAGCATGGCGCGCTTGGCCATCCGTTCGAGGTTGCGGGGCGAGACCGGCGCATCCGTCGCCAGCACGATCATGCATGAGCCCCCCTCGCCGTTCGAGGCATCGCCTGCGCCCTCGACGACCGAGCGGAAGTCGTAGCGACCCAGCCGCCGGCCCACCGGCACGCCGTCGATGCGCAGGACGCCGCCGTAGTTGGCCTGGACGAGGGCGCCCACCGTGTAGCCGCCGTGCTCGTCGGGCAGCACGCGCGAGCTGGTGCCAATGCCGCCCTTCCAGCCGAGCGCGCTGGTGCCGGTACCGGCCCCCACGCTGCCCTCGGGCACGGGGCCCCCCCTCGCCGAATCGATGGCGGCGATCACGTCGGCCTCCGTCACGTGCTGCCCGCGAATGTCGTTCAGGTAGCCGTCGTTTGTTTCGCCCACGACGGCGTTCACGGAAGACACGTTCTCGTTCCCGGGCTGCTTCAACGTCCACCGCACCACCGCCTCGACGGCCGTGCCCACGTCGAGCGTGTTCGTGAGGACGATCGGCGTCTCGATGGTGCCGAGCTCCTGCACTTGGAGAAAGCCCGCGGCCTTTCCGAAGCCGTTGCCCACGTGCACCGCCGCCGGCACCTTTTCCGAAAAGAGGTCCCCCCCATGCGGCAGGATCGCCGTTGCGCCCGTGCGCACCGCGTCGTTCTCGATGAGGGTGCGGTGGCCCACCCGCACCCCGTCTACGTCGGTGATGGCGTTGACGGCGCCCGGATCGAAGAGGCCCGATGACACGCCGAGGTCGCGGAGGCGGGTCGTATCGGGCTGGGCGGCACTCACCATGGGCAGGACGAGCAAACCGGCGAGGGAGGCGGCGAGGGCAAAGGAACGAGGCATCGCAACGGGAGAATCAGCACGAATGCACGCGGAATCGACCGGGCAGGAAGTTCCGAGACCAAAATCTTATGGTCCTGTGATACTTTTGTGATAACATGGAGCGGGGATGAAGGTATACGCCAGTGACGAAGGAGACAAGGGTGCGCAGCGTTCCACCGTTTTCCTCATTAGCATTGCCGCCACCATGGAAATGCGACAGCCCTGCACCGCAGACGATCCCAAGGTTGACGCGCTCAAAGCCGGAAGCGAGCACGCGTTTCGCTGCCTGTTTGAACAAGAGCGCGACCGCCTCGAAAACTTTGTTCGCAAAATTTTGGACGACGCCGACGAGGCGGAAAACATTGTGCAAGAAACCTTCACGGAGGCCTACCGGCAGATTGGGGACTTTCGAGGAGAGGCCAAAGTGTCGACGTGGCTGTTTTCCATTGCGCGCCACCTGGCCTACGGCCACCTTCGAAAGGCAAAGCGACACAACTACAAGGAGCACGAGACCATCGAGTTTTTGCAGGCCGAGCAGAGCGACGCTGCAACCGCCACGCAGAAGGCCGTCGAACTCTCCGAGCGCAAGCGCATCGTCCACGACGCCCTTCAGGAGCTCCCGGAGCATTATCGTCGGGTGGTGCAGCTCCGCGACCTCGAAGAGAAGTCGACCGCCGAAGCGGCCGACCACCTCGGTCTTACGGAAGTCAACGTGCGAGTGCGTCTACATCGGGCACGCAAGGAACTCCGGGAACACCTCCGCGAACGGATGGAGCGCTGAGCGTTCGTCGCGGTCGGGAGGTTCACGCGGTGGAGGGGCTCGCGTGAGACCGGTGTGCCGAGAGAGAAGGGAGGGGGAACGTGGTCCGGATTGTCTTGCTCTGAGGACGGGTCGGATTAGCGATCAATCGTCCACGGCGCCCTCCTCCCAGCCTTCGGTGAAAATGTGCTCGGCCGGAAGACCCCGTTTCTGAAGCATCGCCTCCGCGTCTACGACCATCTCGGGTACGCCGCAGGCGTAGACATGCGGCCGGTCGAGGGCAGTGAGGGCCGGCTCCAGGTGCTCCTGCACGTAGCCTGTGCGGCCGGTCCAGCCCGACGGCGGCTGCGACAGCACGTACTCGACGGTCAGGTTGTCGTGACTTGCGGCACGACGGTCGAGCATGGCACGGTACATCAAGTCCTCTGGTGTGCGTTCCCCAAACAGAAGAACGGCGCGCCCGCTGCCCTCGTCCAGGTACTGGCTCAGCAAGGCCAGCATCGGGGTCAGTCCCGTGCCGGAGGCGAGAAAGGCGGCGTCTCGCTTCCGGTCGTTGAGCTGAAGGTTTCCGGAGGGGGGCGTAAGCGTTACCTCGTCCCCCACGCCTCGGTCGTGCAGCCACGTCGAGCAAAGGCCGCCGTCGTACCGCTTGACGGCCAAGGCCAGTGTGTCGGTGCCGGGGCGGTTGACGGGCGAGTAGGGACGGTAGGCGGGCGTTCCATCGTCTTTCTCGACCCGTACACTCACGTGCTGTCCGGGCTCGTGAGCAAAGGTATGTCCGTCGACTCGCAGCAGCAACTGCTTCACGAGCGGCGTAAGGGCGTAGGTTGCTGAAATCGTGGCGTCCATGGGCATATCGGACCGTGGCCGAACATTTCAAGGGGCGTCCCGTCGGCGGTCTCCTCTGTGAATTGGGGGGCACGCCGAATTTTCGCAGGGGCACGTACGAGATGATCCACTCGTCAGGAGGAATCGGGAGAGACATCGAGGCCCTGCACGTACTTCTCAGCGGCGTCGGCGTCGGCAAAAAACGTGATGACCTCATATCGCGGCCGTCCGATCCACGCATGGTCCGCGGACACGTCCGAGTCGGTGAGCACCTGATCGGTCTCCGCGTCTTCGAACACCGCCGTCCGGCCTTCAATTGAGGCTTCGGCCAGCGCATCGCGGAGGGCTTCGACCGTGCGGTATTGCCCTATCTCTTCGGGGCCGTCCTCAGGGGCCGGGACCTTTGCCCGAGCCGAATGGACGCGAATCTGTACGCGGTCGGCTCCCGGTTCGCGGACAAGTTGAAACAGGGCCGGGGAGGGCTCTGCGGGAGTCGTGTCCGGATCGGGGCCTTTCGGGGAGCGGACTTCCTGACTGGTTTCGGTGGGCGGATCGTTGCCGTAGTGGCGCCCGACGGACGTGAGATCATCCGGTACGTCGTTCATTGATCGGAGCTCGTCTTCATTTGTGGTTCAATTAATGCGTTAGTATGATAATAAGTCGGGCCCACTGAGGATACAGGGTCACTGTGATTCGTCCGTGAAGGCCTGGGTGCAAAATCCTTCGTGCAATTTCTCGTGCATCCACACTGGGTTATGGCCGTATCAAGCCGACGGTAAATGCTTGTTCGACGCGCCCACGTGGATTAGAGGGCTGTGAGTCATGGTGTATCCATCCCGATATCTTTTATCGATTGGAGTGGTTCTCGTCCTGTGGATGGGAACGTCCCCGGAGCCTCGGGCACAGGGAACGAAAAAGGTGACGGCCCGAACAGCCGGCACGGTGGCCAACGTCTTCGAAACGGTCGACCCGAATCGGTCGCTCGACGGGTTTCAGGTGACGTTTCCGGAGGCCTGGACGGTCGAAGAGGTGCGGTTGCTGCGCTACGGCACCGAGCCGGTTTCGCTTCGCACGCGGCAGACGAGTGAGGCCCAACTCCAGTTCTTTGCGGATAGTGCGTCGATACAAGGGCCTCATGATCTTCTCTTGCGCGTTCGACTCCCGAAGACCCCGCGTGCGTACGACTGGACTCTGCACTCCCTCGTTCAGGAGTCATCGTCTCCCGACTCTGCCCGACAATCCCGCGTCCGCACCGTTGAACGGCAGCGGTATCAACTCACGACGGAGGCGCCCCCAGATCCCAGCCAGACGAATCGAGCCTTGTCCCTGGCAGATGCCACCGAGCCGCTCCTTTTGCGGGCCGATGCAGTGCCGCCGCTGGGACGAGGGTCGTCCTTCACCATCGAGTTTTGGCTGAAGACGAGCGGCCTCGATGAGACCGTCATGTCGACGTGGACGGGCAACGAGTCGGTCGCCTACCCCGCTGAGTTCGTCGTCGATCGGGGGGGGCATCTTCGCTACTACGTCGGCCAGCCAGGCAAGCACCGGGCGCTTCGGACCGGGCGCCCGATTGCCGACGGAACGTGGCATCACGTGGCCGCGGTCTACGACACTCGTCGCGACCGGTTGCGTCTTCTCCTCGATGGGCAACTCGCCGACTCGCTTCGCGGCTCCCTTATGCCGCCGGCGCAGGGCCCAACTCCGTTGGCCCTAGGGAACCGTGTGCCTCAGGAAAGAGAGGCGTCCGAGGATCCGCAGCCGCTCTTTTCGGGGCGTCTAGACGAGCTGCGCATCTGGAACGAAGCGCGCTCCGTTCAGGCCGTGAAGCGCATGAAAAGCCGCCCCGTCCAGTCCCACGACGGGGAGGAAGAGCAGTTCGTGCGCTTGGGATTTGACGAAGGCGAGCCCGGCGCGGCACAGCGGTGGCCGGAAGAGGCGCGCCGCCTGTCGACGAGCCTCTCATTTCGGCCCAGCCTCCGGAATCTCCGCGCCCAGACGGACGAACGGACCGTCACGCTTCGGTGGACGGCCGAAGACGTAGACAAAAAAACGTTTATTGTGGAGCGGTCGAAGGAAGGGCAGACCTTCACGAAGGTCGCAGAATTGAGCCCAGCCGATGCCCGGCAAGTGACTGTGTCGGACCGCCCTGAGTTTGCATACACTGATGAAGGGGTGCCTGGGCAGGTGGTTTTTTACCGCATTCGGTTAGCGCAAGAGAACAGAGACGATCGCACGACGGGCACCATTAAAATTGGGCTTGGGCCGGAGTCCGAAGAGCAAGAACCGGTAAAGCTCGTTGGGAACTTTCCGAATCCCTTTTCCAAGACGACCACGATTGCCTATGAGGTGAACGAGCCCCGGCCCATTACGATCACGCTGTGGAACCTGCAGGGACATCAGATTGCCGAACTCGCCGATGGGCAGAAAAACCCCGGTTATCATGAGACGCCTTTCGAAGCGACGGATCTTCCGAGCGGCACGTATTTTCTGAAGCTAGAAACGCCAACCGAAACGCAGACCCATCGCATGGTGGTGTTGAAGTAACGGGATCTCATTCCGGATGCCTTCAACCGGGAACGTCGCCAATCTCCATGAGAATTGCCTCTTTGGAGGAGCAATGCTTAAAATGCGTGCAGTCCGGGGGAAAGAGGTAGGCAGTTGACTTTCGCATTGGCTCCGGACCCAACCACGTTTGCCTGAGAGAATTCCACGACCTTACCGATGCGTGAATAAGTCTCTATAGACCGCTTCGACCACAACAATGCACAGCTTAGCTGTGCTGCACGGTCCAGGGAATCTGAGATCTCCGCTACCGCGTAACATTGTTTGCGTGCTTTTTCACGGAATCGTTCCTTCGCTCTGCGCCGTCCCTACGACAGCTTGGGCGTCCGGTGTTCATGACCGCGCGGAGCATGCATCGAATCCTGGGACTGACTCACACACCGACAATCATTATGGATCTTACGTACTTCGGCCATTCGACCTTTCAGCTCGACACGCAGGGCACGAGCCTGCTTTTCGATCCCTTCTTTGCGGACAATCCTCACACCGAGGTGACGGCAGACGCGTTCGACCCGGACGTGCTCCTGCTCACGCACGCTCACTTCGACCACTTTTCGGACGTGGAGGGGGTCCTGGACGGAAGTGATCCGCTCGTCATTGGCAACTTTGAGATCACCCAGTACGTCAATGAGGAGTACGGTCACGAAAATATACAGCCGCTGAACGAGGGGGGGAACGTCGAGTTCGACTGGGGGGTCGTCGAGTCCGTCCACGCCCGTCACAGCTCCTCCTTTCCCGACGGCAGCTACGGCGGCGTGCCGCTCGGGTTTGTGCTGGAGTTGCACGAAGGCGTCGTCTACAACACCGGCGACACCGCTCCCTTCGCCGAAATGCAGTGGATTGGGGACCTGTGGGAGGTGGATCTGATGCTCGCGCCTGTCGGCAACGTGTTCACGATGGGCATTTACGGCGCCCTCCACGCGGCTGAGATGGTGAACCCGGAGCTCGTGGCCCCGCTCCACTACGACACCTTTCCGCCGCTTGAGACGGATCTTGATGTCTTCACCGAGGAATTTGAAGAGGCGGGCTACGATACGGCGGTGTTCGAGGTTGGCAAGCCCACGTCCCTGTAACGGACGTTTCCTCCGTTCGTCTCTACTGGTCTGTGTGCGATTGTGAGATTATTCAGGGGACGCCATCGGTTTTCCACGAAAGCGGGGAGCTGTTTCGTAAAAGTCCAACACTTTACTTATAATGAAGTCCATTTTTGTCTAGATGCAAAAATGGACGAAAAAGATCACGGCTATGAAGAAAATCGCTGGCGAGTCCCGACAGCGGTCGGGATCCACTGAAGGAGATCTGAGATCTCCATCCTCAAACTC
>CAZSBW010000143.1:0-6931 GCA_964604815.1 uncultured Salinivenus sp.
GGCGGTCGGGCACGAAGGCCGAGTCGGCAAACCGGTAGAGGCCGTCGTCGGTGATCGCCCGTACCGACTCGCCCAGCTGCACGGTGTAGTTGAAGTTCGAGGCTGGCAGGCCGTCGGTCGTGTCGAGGCGGGTGAGGGGCGCCGCGTCCAGGTCGCCTCCCGCCGCGTCGAGGCGATAAATCCCGCGGTGCCCGCTGCCTAGCCAGAGGCGGCCGGTCGGATCGACCGCGACCGTGTAGAGGGGGGTATCGGGGCGGTCCGTCCAGTCGGCGACGCGCCACTGCTCCTCGGCCCGTTGGAGGCGTAGGACACCCCCGTCGTAGCGGGCTCCGTAGACGACCGACGAATCGGACCCGCTCGGCTGAAGGTCGAAGCTGTACTCCTCCGTAAGGGTCCGCGTCGTGCCGTCGCGCCATACGTGCACACCATCGTTTGCCCCAACGAGCAATCCGGCCTCCGTCGAGAGCAATTCGGCGGTGGATGCCGTCGTGGCGATGGGAACGCCCCGGTCCTCGTGGAGCTGCCACGTGCCCTGATCGGTTGCAAAGATGAGAGATCCGTTGTGCCGGGTCCCGTCTCGAATCGTTCCTCGAAGCGCGTCCGGCTGGTCCAGCACGGTGACCGGATCGGGCCAGGCGACCCGGGCAATCCCCGACTCGGTCGCCACCCAGAGGGCCTGTCGGGAGCTCATGTAGAGAGCCGAGATGTCGCCGTCCGGCAGGCCGTCGTCCCGCCCGAGCTGATGTGTACGGCCCCGCGGCCCGACCAACTGGAGCGTCCGGTCCGTGGCAACAGCAAGAGCCCCGTCGGGACCCCGAACGGCATCCACGACGGCTCCATCCAGGGCGTCGGCGGCTCCGGATACGGGCGCCGGCCCCGTGCTCGTGAGTCGGAACGCGCCCGCCGTCGCGGTCACGGCCTGGCAGCCGGTCCCGTCGGGGGTCGGAATGACGGCGACAACACTCGTCTCCGCCAACGGCTCCGTCCCCGCCATCGGCGTCGTCTCAGCCCCGTCGACAGTGACGAGGTGCCCGTCGGCCCGCTGCACGTACGCGGTCTCCCGGCAGTGGTGGAGGCCGATCGCAGCCGTGTCGGTGACCGCCCGCATCGAATCGGCGGCCTCGGAGCCGGGCCAACGCAGCACGCCGGTCTCGCCCCGAAAGAGCACCGCCCGTTCTGTCGCCACCACGTCCCGCACATTGCCAACCGGGCGCCGCGCCGCCGATATGCGGCCGAGAAGCGAGCGGTGAGTGAGGCGGCCCAGCGAGTCGGGGCGGTAGGGGCCGAGCTCGTTGCGGCCCCCTACGTGGAGCCTGCCTCTCGGGCCGCGGGCGACGGCCCAGGGCGTGGTCTCATTCTCGGTCGGGAGGTACCGCCACCGGGCCCCGTCGTACTGCTGGAGGCCGTAGCTGGAGGCGATGTAGAGGAGCCCCCGGTCATCCTGAGCAATATCCCACACCTGCCCATTGCCGTCGTAGGCTTGGGGCGGGAACGAGCGCACGACCGGCGTACCGGGGATTGACCGGCCGGAGTCAGGCGACTGGGCCGCCGCCGGGCCAACTGCCAGAAGCAGCGCCAAAAGCGACACCGTCGGCAGCACTCGTGTCCTCAACCGGGCGGACAAACCGAGGAGCATGAGGGTGGGTGGGAGAGGCGAGAGCGTTCCGCCAGCTTCTGCAACGTAGACATCATCCTCGCCTCTCTCAACCCAAGACGCACGGCAATCCTTAAAGCTACGGGCTTGCATTCACGCTCTATCGAAGCAATGCGGCCGCGCGCTCCTCGTATGCTTCTCCCCAGTCGTCTCCAGAGACATCCCCTTCGCCTGCTGGATGAGCCCACTCCGGATGCTGGCGAAGCTACGATCGAGAGTGCTGTGCGGGCCACGAAGGGGGTAACAGTGCCGGACGGGGTCTGGCGCTCCGGCGACCAGTGGGGCCAAATTCCGGACGACGCAGAAGCAAGTCCCGGCCTGCCGGCGTTGTGCGTGGCGGTTCGCCCCAGGCGCAATGCCGACGAGGGGAGGACGGAGAAGCATCGGCTGTATCTCGACGAGAGGGCGCAGGAGGTGTGAATCTGCGAAAAGGAGGAACAGGCCACGCGTCGCCGGTTTGGGGCCTCGCCGTTGGCACGTCGCATCACCCTCTGGGTGCGGCAAGTCGGGAGAGTTCATCCCAGAAGCCCGGGAACGACACTTTTGCGCATTCGGCGTCTTTGATGGCGGTAGAGCCGTGTGCCACGAGGCCGGCCACGCCCATCGCCATCGCAATTCTGTGGTCGCCGAAGCTGCGGACGGTCGTGCCCAGCAGATTGGGGCCGTTGCCGTCGATGATGAGGCCGTCCTCGCGCTCCTGCACGTCGGCACCGAGGGCATTGAGGTTTTCGGCCATGGCGTGGAGGCGGTCGGTCTCCTTCACGCGCAGCTCCTGGGCGTCGCGGATCTCGGTGTGCCCCTCCGCGCAGGCCGCTGCTACGGCCAACACGGGGATCTCGTCGATGAGATTGGGAATGAGCCGTCCGCCCACGTCTACGCCGGAGAGGGACGCGCTGCGAACGGTAATGTCGCCTACCGGCTCGCGCCCCTGCACCCGCTTGTTTTCGACGGCGATGTTGGCCCCCATGCCCTCCAGCACCTCCAGCAGGGCCGTGCGGGACGGATTGAGGCCCACGTTCTCGACGTGCAGTTCGCTGTCGGGCACGAGGGAGCCTGCCACGAGAAAGAAGGCGGCGCCCGAGAAGTCGCCGGGCACGGTCCACGTCGCGGCGGGGACGGTGTGACCGTCTTCCACCACGAGCCGCCGCACGCCGCCCACCTCTTCCACGTCCAGGTCCAGCATCCGCTCGGTGTGGTCGCGCGAGGGGGTCGGTTCGAGGACGACCGTGTCGCCCTCTGCGTAGAGCCCCGCCAGCAGGACGCACGACTTGACCTGGGCGGAGGCCACCGGCAGGCGGTACTCGATGGGGTCGAGCCCGTCCTGCGCGGCGCGAATGCGGATGGGGGCGTGCCCCTCTCGGAGCGACACGCGCGCCCCCATCACCGAGAGGGGATCGGCGATGCGCTCCATGGGGCGCTGCCGGAGGGACTCGTCGCCGGTGAGCACGGAGCCGAAGCGCTGCCCCGCCAGGATGCCGGACAGCAGGCGCATCGTCGTGCCCGAGTTTTTACAGTTCACCGGCTCCGTTGGGGGGCTGAGGCCGCGCAGGCCGTGCCCGGTCACCTCCATCACGCCGTCCCCGTTCCGCTCCGTCGTGATGCCAAGCGTGCGGAGGCAATCGAGCGTCGATTGGGGGTCGGCGGAGTTCGGGTAGTTGAAAATCTGGGTGGTGCCGCGGCCAATCGCCGAGAGAAGGGCCGAGCGGTGAGAAATGGATTTGTCGGCGGGGAGCGACACGGTGCCGCGCAGCAAGTCGGCCTGACGAACGGTCTGAACCATACTGATACGTGAATGGGTTACTAAAGACGATCCCGACCGGGAGCATACCACGGTCCTCCGCACACGGGGAATGTGGTTTACCTACCTATGCACGGATCAGTAAAAGCGGAGCGGGTAGGAACGAACGACGCAGAGGGCAATCACTTCATGATAGCGAACAGGACACCGCTCGGCAATTCGGGCGACGAGGCGAGGCCCGATGGATGGAAGCTCTGTGAACGTTGCCGAGGGGGGAGATAGTATGGGGGTGTGGGAGTGATTGAGTGTGTGTGGTACGCAGATAAGACATCCTCCCTGGAATCGTCCCGAACTGCATTCGCACACACGCCCACACCCCCAAACTTACATACTTGGTAGAGCGCGCAGCGAAGGATGAGGGCACCGGGATGGCACCGGAAGAGGAGGGGACTACCAGAGCGGCGTTTCCTCCGTCGCCTCCATCGGAAAATCGTCGGTCACCCTCCGGAGAAGCGCCTGCTTCTGCTCGTATGGGAGAAACGAGTAGCGGAAGCCATTGAGGGCCACCTCGCGGAGGTCGCGGGGTTCGAGATTACAGTGCTGGTAGACGCGCCAGAGCTCCTCGGTCACCGACGTGCGGCTGAAGAGGCGATTGTCCGTGTTGACGGTCACCGGAATGTTGGACCGAACGTACGTCTCGATGGGGTGGGCCTCCAGGCTCTGCACCGCCTGCGTATCGACGTTGCTCGTGGGGCAGATTTCCAGGGGAATGCGGTGGTCGGAGAAATACTGCACCAGCTCGGGGTCTTTCCGAAGCGAAATGCCGTGCCCAATGCGATGGGCCCCTCCGTAGAAGAGGGCCTGCCGGATCGAGTCGGGACCCCAGGCCTCCCCGGCGTGGATGGTGAGGTTGAGCAGATTGTTGCGGGCGTGGGAGAAGGCGTGTCGATGCCGTTTGGGCGGGTTCCCGGCTTCCCCGCCCGCCAGGTCGAAGGCCACGACGCCTTCGTGCTTGTAGTCGACCGCCAGTTCGGCCTCCCGCATCGAGGCACTCTCGCGGCGCCCTCGCAGGCCGCAGATGATGACGGACGTTTTGATGTCGAAGTCTTGTTCGGCGCGGGCCAGTCCCTCCAGCACCGTGTCGTTGACCTCTTCGAGCGACAACCCCTCCTCTACGTGCAGGATGGGGGCATACCGCACCTCCAGATACCGCACGTTTTCGGCGGCGTTGTCCTCAGCCAGCTCGTAGGCGGCCCGACTGAGGGCGTTCGTCGTCTGCAGCAGCGGGATCGTGTACTGGAACCAGGCGAGGTAGGCCTCCAGCGTGTCGGATTCCTCGACGCCTCGCAGCTCCTCCCGGAGGCCCTCCACGCTGTCGGTCGGGAGCACGTCCATCTTGCCCTGCTTCTTCGCCAGGTCGAGCATCGTCTCCAGCCGCATCGAGCCGTCGAGGTGGCAGTGCAGTTCGGCCTTGGGCCAGGCGAGGATGTCGTCGCGCGTGAGCGTCGGGGTGTCGGTGGCCGTCTCAGGGGACATAGAGGAAGGGCGTCGGTGCGACAACTGCTGGTGGGAGCGAGCGACTGCGGGGGCACAGCGCTCCAGATTCCGCTCAAGTTTTCCATGACAACACAACCGCCCCTGAAGCTGTTTCGGCCTTTCAAAAGGATAAAAAGCATGGAGATGCCCCCACGCCTGAACGGATGCTTCACCGGACCGGCCTCCGTCAAACGGAACCCCCGCTCCCCCGTACCGGTTGATCTGGATCCGTGTCCGACGACTACGTTGTCCCCCTCGTTCCCGGCGAACACGGACACGGTGCACGCTTTCCTCTAACTGTTCTGTTCCGGCCTATGGGTACCCCCGGTCCCCTCGAACTCCTCCTCATCTTCGCCGTCGTGCTCCTGATCTTCGGTGCCAAGCGGATTCCGGAGATTGCCCGCGGCATCGGCAAGGGCATCCGCGAGTTCAAGGACGCGACGAGTGAGATCTCGCGCGAACTGGAGGCTGAGGCGCAGGACCGGCAGATCAACCAGCCGCAGGAGCCCCAGCGAGGGGCTCCTCAGCCCCGCCAGCCCCAGCAGCAGGAGGCAGCCCCGGATGAGGAGCCTGCCTCCCCGGACGCGGACCAGACTGGACAGAAAGCAGAGACGTCCTAGCGCCGTCCGGTCTCCGCCTGGCCCCGACAAACACGGGGGCTCGATCCCCGACGATCCCACAGAGCCCAGCGCACTTCACTTCTCCGCATTGCTTTTCGCTTCTGTTTTGCGAAGAATCGCCCCGAAGCATGGATCAGCCGACATTCGCCGAGGCGCACCGCGCCCTCGACGCCGACGAGACCAGTTGCGAAGCACTGGTCTCTTCGTTTTTGGACCGCATCGACGAAAAAGACGACGAGCTCAACGCGTTTACGACCGTTGATCGCGATGGAGCGCTCAATCACGCTCGCTACCTCGACAGCCAGCGGGAGCGCGGCAATCCCCGTCCCCTCTCGGGCCTCGTCCTGGCTGTGAAAGACAACATCTGCATCCGCGGCTACCCGGTCTCGTGCGGATCGAAGATGCTGAAGGACTTCTCCTCGCTCTACGACGCCAGTGTCATTGAGCGCCTGCGCGACGCCGGGGCCATCTTCATCGGCAAAACGAACTGCGACGAGTTCGCGATGGGCTCGTCGAACGAGACCTCGCACTTCGGTCCCGCCCGCAACCCCCACGACCCCGACTACGTGCCGGGCGGGTCGTCCGGCGGGTCGGCCGCCGCGGTGGCCGCCGGCATGTGCCACGCCGCGCTCGGCAGCGACACGGGCGGATCGGTGCGGCAACCCTCGGCCTTTTGCGGCGTCGTGGGCCTGAAGCCGACCTACGGGCGGGTGAGCCGCTCCGGGCTCGTGGCGTTCGCCTCGTCGCTCGACGTGATTGGGCCCCTGGCCCGCAGCGTGGAGGACGTAGCGACGCTCCTCAACGTCATCGCCGGGGAGGACGCAAACGATTCCACGAGCGCCCCCGTCCCCGTCCCCGATTACACCGACGCCCTCACCGGGGACATCGACGGGCTGAAAGTCGGCCTGCCGAACGAGTACTTTACGGAGGGCCTCGACGAGGACATTCGTCAGATGGTGCGCGATCAGGTGGCCGCGCTCGAAGATCGGGGGGCAGACATTCAGCGTGTGTCGCTCCCTCACACGGAGTACGGCATCGCCACCTATTACCTCCTCGCGACCGCCGAGGCCTCCAGCAATCTCGCCCGCTACGACGGCATCCGGTACGGCTATCGCGCCGACCTCGAGGAGACGAAGGAGGAGCTGCGGGAGCGACGAGAAGACCTGAAACGCGACCTCTCGGCCGCCCGCACGCAGGGAGACGGCGAGCGCGCGGCCAAACTCGAAGCGCAGTTGGACGACGAGCAGAGCGCCCTCGACGCCCTCTACACGAAGACCCGGACCGAGGGCTTCGGGGAGGAGGTGAAGCGCCGCATCATGCTGGGCACGTACGCCCTCTCGGCCGGCTACTACGACAAGTACTACGAGAAGGCCCAGCGGGTGC
>CAZSBW010000144.1:0-6890 GCA_964604815.1 uncultured Salinivenus sp.
GGACACGACGCGATACACCCTCGAAACCGTCACGCCCCTGTTCCTGCACGGGCCCGACGGTGAGACGCCCGAGCTGCGCCCGCCTTCCTTTAAGGGCATGCTGCGGTACTGGTGGCGTGCCCTCCACCCTCAGCCGGTGGACCAGCTGCGGCGCGAGGAGGCCCGCCGCTTCGGCAGTGCGGGCGACGATGAGGGCGGACGATCCGCCGTACAGCTTCGCCTCTCCTCCCCTTCGCTGTCCAAGGACCGGTATAAGCCCGTGCCCCGCCCTGGCAAGAATTTTCGCATTCGAGGATTCAATCCGGGCCAGTCGCTTGACCTTCGGGTGTCGTTCGACCATCGGGTGGCGGACGCCCACGACGACATCGACGCGACGATCCGCCTCATGCTGATGCTCGGGGGATTTGGGAACCGGTCCCGCCGTGGCTTCGGAAGCCTGCGGATGACCGCCACAGACGGAACTCCCCGCGAGGCCGACGAGGATCCGCTCGGGCCGGTGGAGACCCAACTCCAGCGCATCGGCTTCCCGCACGAACGGGACGGGCGCACGATCCGGTACGACGGCCGCTACGCCGACGGCGACGGGCCCGGCTACCCGTGGGTCCGTCGCATCGAGACCGGGCAGTTCTGGAACGGCTGGCGCGAGGCGGTCCAGTCCATCGCCGAGGAGGCGCACCGTCACGATTCTTCCTACACCGGCGACATCGGTCCCCGGCTTTCCTCGCCCGTTTATGTATCCGTAGGGGCCGACGATCGGTGGTGCTGGCCGCTCGTCACCAGCCTGCATCTCCCCGCCTCCACTCGTCGCAAGATCGATCGCCACGAGCGGGACACCCGCCCCGCCTTCCGCGACGCCCTGCTCTAATCCGCTGCTCTTCAGCGACGTCTCTCTCTGATTGTCCCACGCGTCATGTCCACAGACGATCGGTTCCGCCGCAAGCTGGCCGCGTTCCTGCACGACCCTATCGACAAGCCGCTGGTGCTCATGCAGACGGGCGAGCGCCATGAGGAGCGCGCCCGTCGCCTCCGCAAGCAGATGGGGCTGGGCAGCCTGCCCGACGCCACTCCCGCGTCGGACCACGTTGCCTCGGCCATGGAGCGCGCCTTTCTGCCGGATGCCGTCCGGACCACGGTCGACTTTCGTGAGGCCCCGGAGATCCGGCATCCCTTCTCGGGGCGCCCCTTGGAGGACACAGAGGCCCTCGCTGGGCTGGACCTCGACGCGGCGATGGAGGCCGTAGACACGGCCGCCGCGACGCTCTCGTCGCGCCTTGACGCCGACGACGATCCCCGACAGGCGTTTTTCACCCTCTGGCGCTCGCTGCTCCCAGGTCTCCGTGAGCACGGCCCCGCCACCGTGGCCCCGTACTGGTCGGTCCTTCCCGCCGACACCCGCATCCCCGACCACGGGCTATTCCAGCACCTGACGGCGACCTCGGCCTTCTCGGGCATGACCCAGCGCGAGGACGACCTCTATACCGACGCCACGTTCCTCCTCGTCACCATCGGGCCCGCGCAAGACTTCATTCAGCAGGCCCGCAAGACGCAGGACCTATACTGGGGCAGCGCCCTGCTCTCGCGCCTGTCCTGGGCCGGGATGACGCCGGTGGCGGAGACCTACGGCCCCGACGCGGTCTTCTTCCCCGACCTCTACGGCCAGCCCCTCGTGGACCAGTGGCTCCGGGACGATCACAACGTGGATCTCGGAGCAGACGGGCGGGCGGATCAGACCGGCGTCCCGACCCTGCCGAACCGTTTCTTTGCCGTGGTGGAGACCGGGGACGAGAGTGCACGCAGGGCCCTGCTCGACGAGGTGCAGGCGGCGGTGTACGATCGGCTGGACGCGCTGGCCGGGGCGGTGCTCGACACCGAGGTCGTCCCGTCCGACCCGCAAACGCCGATTCCCCGTGACACCGTGACCGCGCACCTGCGCGACGCGCTGTCGGTGTACGGCGTGGCCCTTCCGTTCCAGCCGTCCGACGAGCCGCTCACGGCCGACGGCGTGCTCGACGCCGTGGAGGCCTACGTTGATGGCGAGACGCAGAGGGTCGCGCGAGACCTGGTGTCATTGGCCGAGGGCCCGCACACCCGTTACGATGCCAGCCCCGGACACGTCTACAGCCTGCTCCACACGCTGACCGAGAAGATGCTGCGGGCCCAGAAAAATACGCGCTCGGTGCGCCCGCTCCCCGCCAATGACCCCGAAGCCGACCGCGACCATGGCGAGCGCGGGCGCAAGTGCAGCCTCTGCGGGGAGCGAAACGTCCTGTTCTACCGGGGCACGCCCGCCCAAATCTACCACAACGACCGGGCCCTCAGTGTGGACGAGGCGCCGGGCCTCGACGCCGCCCAGATGCGCGACGGGGAGGGGTTGTGCGGGACCTGCTTCGTCAAGCGCTTCGTCGGGCGCACCGACGCGCTCGACGGGCCGGACGGGGGCTTCCCCTCGACGACCGAGGTGGCCCTCGCTCCCCTCCGAGGCCGACACGAGGGCGATATTCACCGGGTCGAGACGGCCCTGAAGCAGGAAATCGGCGCCCACGGCGGCACGTTCGACGACCAGCTGTTCTTCAAGGAGAACCTGCGGCCCGGTTACCTGGCCAAGTACATCTTTCCTCACGCGGATGCGGAGGATGATCAAGACTGGCTGAACGAGCGGACGAATGACCTCCGGGCGGTTTGGGAGGACACGATGCCCGAGGGGTTGCCTGGGCAGATGACCAAGTACTATGGCCTGTTGGTGCTGGATGGAGACAACATGGGCGAGTGGGTGGCCGGCAAAGAGGCCCCGCGGTTCGAAGGCATCTATCATTCGCAGGTCTGGGCCCAGCTGCCCGGCGCGCTGAAAGACGCCCTCAGGGACCTTCCGTCGCCGGGCGGACGAGGACAACGGCCCCTGACCCCAGCCCTCCACGCAGCCCTCAGCCGGGCGCTAACCGACTACGCGCTGGAGGCCGTCCGGCCCATCGTGGAGAGCGAGTACCACGGCACGCTCGTGTACGCCGGGGGCGACGACGTGCTCGCGTTCGTGCCCCTGCCCGAGGCGCTGGACGTGGCCCTGCACCTGCGGGCCGCGTTTTCGGGACACCGGCCCTTGCCCGCCCCGAACGGGGCCGCCCCGACAGGCCGTCAGGAGATCGATTTCGAGGCCGAGGTAAGCGGCTTCCGGCAACGCGGAAACCGCATCGTCACGACGCTGGGCCCCGAGGCCAGTGCCTCGGTGGGGATGGCGCTCGCCCACTACAAGACGCCGCTCGGGGAGGTGCTGGGTGCCGCTCGCGGGATGGAGGAGCGGGCCAAGGAGGCTGGCCGGGATCACCTGGCCGTTGCCCTCCTGAAGCGATCCGGCGAACGGACCGAGGGGCTCCTGCCCTTCCGGCACGTATCGGTGCGGGAGGCGCGGGGACCGGTCGGCATCTTTCAGGACCTGATCGCGGGGCTCTCGGCCCCGGGACTGGACCTGAGCCCGAGCTTCATCCGAACGCTACAGCAGGAACTACGCCCTCTGCTGACAGGCGAGGGCACGCTGGGCGGCGATTTTTCCTCAGCAGAGGCCGACGATCTACTCGAATCTGAACTCGCCCGTCTCCTGCGCCGCTCGCTCGACGCGGAAGCCCCCGAGCGGGCCGATGCGTTTGTCGAGGAGATGTCCACCCGGCTGTCGGCGGCCTGCACCGCCGCCCCCTCCATCGGCGTCTTTCTGGACATGCTCGACGTTGCCCTGTTCTTGCACCGCAAAACCACACGCTCCGATGTACGCCGAGCTTACGCCGTTTGATACCGTCTTTTTTCGGGACGGGAGTCCCTTTACGATGGGGCAGGAAACCTGGGGACAGAGCCGGTTTCCGCCGCCTCCGTCGGTGGTGTACGGGGCCCTCCGGACTCGCCACTTTGCCGAACATCCCGGCCGCCTCCCGGATGCGTCCGGTCCCGACGACCCGACCCGAGACGCGCGCCTCACGGCCTTTCACCTGCGGGACGCGGTGGGCCCCCTTTACCCGATGCCTCGTGACCTGGTGGCGCCGAAAGGGGCTGATGAGCCTGGGCAGGGCACTCCGGTTCGGCGCCTCCGCCGCACTGCACTGCCGGAGGGGGCGGCAGGGCTCGGGCGAACTCCACAGGTGCTGAGCCACCCCGAGGAGGTAGAGACGGTGCGCAATTCCATGGTTCGGGAAGGCGCGCTCGGCCAGTACCTTCGGGGAGAAGAGGGGGCCTTCACCAGCTATCACCTGTACGAGGATCACCTCGCCTACCGGGAGCCGAAGATCGGCATCCGCATGGACCGGGACACCCGGGCGGCCGACGACGGCTTTCTGTACCGCGTGGGCCTGCGTCGGCTCGGGGAGGACCTTTCATTCGGCGTCGGCATCGACGCGCTCTCCCTGTCGGACCGGGGTCTTCTGAAACTGGGGGGCGAGAGCAAGCCAGCAAGCTACGAGCGCATTTCCGACACGCCACCGGTGCCTACGCCGCCCCGCGACCGCATCGCCGACACCAGCACGTTTGTGCTCTATCTGGCCACGCCCGCCATCTTCGACCAGGGATGGGTCCCCGGCGCCGTGGACCCGGACACCCTGCGGGCCACCGTCAACGGGGCGACCGTGCGCTTGGAGGCCGCGGCGGTCGGGAAGCCTGGGGCCATCGGGGGGTGGGACGTGGCGGCGGGACGTCCCAAGCCTATGGACCGCACCGTCCCGGCCGGCAGTGTCTACTACTTCTCCCTCGAAGACGGGTCGGCCCAGGACGTGATCGATGCCCTTCACAACGAGCGCATCAGCGAGGCCCGAGCACAGGCCGGGTTTGGGCACGCCTTCGTCGGCGTCGCGCCTGCATAGCTCCCTCCTCGTCCGCCAATTCTCTGGATCTCTCCGTTCCTTCGTTTCCAATGGACACGGTACTCATCACTCCGGTCGGCACGTCCCTCTTCGAGAATTACCTCGACAGTCGCCCCGACGGCCAGGACGTGAGTCGGTATCGCCCTGAGATCAGACACGAACCCGGCAGCCGATGGGATGATCGGATGGGACAGATTGACGCCATTCGCCGCGAGCGGACATTTACCGACTGGATCCGCACCTCAAAGGACGCTTCCGCGGAAACCGAAAGCATCGCCAAGATTGCATCCCAGGCGGAGGGCCCCGTTGCGGTTCGACTCCTGGCCTCCGATACGATCGAGTCGCGACTCGCCGCCGAGCTCATCGGAGAACACTCCGACCTTGGCGAGGTCGAGTTTCAGTTCACTCCGAAGAACGATCAGATCGGTGGCCTACAGGTGTTCGACGACGAGGCGTTTACGGACGGGATTCGGAACCTCGTGGCCCGGGTACGCGGGATTTTGGAGGACTACGGCGAACTGATGGGCCAAGAGAGCGGGGGCAGCTGCGCAATCAACATTACCGGCGGGTACAAGGCGACGCTTCCCTACCTCACGGTGCTCGGCGAGCTCTACGACGTGCCGCTCCACTACAAGTTTGAGGACGCCGACGGTCTCCTCTCCATCCCCCAGGTGCCCATTACACTCGACGAGGCCCTGTTCCGCGAGCACGAGGCCGAATTTTCGGCTCTGGAGGAGATTGTCGACGACTGGGCCTCGTTCAAGGAGGACCACCATGCTTTCAAAGAACGGGCCGGTGACCTCATTGAAGTGGTCGACGAGGACAACATGGCTGGTCTCTCACCGCTAGGGAAGCTGTTCTGGGACTACTACACCGACCAGTACGTCTTCTTCCACGCGCCCGACGACGTCTACGAGGCGATCCGGGACGAACAGCCGAACGTGCGGCGTATCCTGCGCACGAAGATGAATCAACTTCTGGGCGGAAATCAGGTCGGACCGAAGGGGGACCATCTCGCCTTTGATGATGGAAAAAATTCGAATCGCATTTTCTTCTTCGAGGACGAAGGGGAGCTGTACATCTACCAGACCTTCGACGAAGAGGAGGATTACGATGACTACGACTCGTATTGGAGAGACACCACTTTCACCGATGCCGAGCGCAAACGAGTAAAGAAACGGTCGGAGCGGCGCCGACTCCGGCGGGACGACAACCGCTGACGCTCTATCTTACGCGTTGAACTCACTCTCACCTCCCCTGCTTCTTGGCCATGTACACGCATTCACATCCCTTCTACCTCCACACCCGCACGCCCCTGCACGCCGGCAGCGGCAGCGACCTCGGGGTCGTCGATCTGCCGATCCAGCGCGAGCGCCACACCGGCCACCCCAAAATTGAAGGCTCCAGCCTGAAGGGGGCCATTCGCGAGGCGTTTCGGCACCTCGACGGCGATGCCATCGGGCAGCCGCAACGCAACGCCTTGTTCGGGCCCGATCCCGATCAGGACGAAGAGGTGGAGGACCTCTTTGCCGGGGCCCTCGGGTTCACCGACGCCCGCCTACTGCTTTTCCCCGTAAAGTCGTTGAAGGGCGTCTTTGCGTGGACCACCTGTCCGTCGGTTCTAGGCCGCTGGAAGGAAGAGTTGGGGCATGCCGGGCTGGAGGCCGACTGGTCGGTGCCTCCCGCAAACACCGCCCCCGGGGGCAGCGACCTCATCGTGGACGTCGAGGAGGGGACCGCGCGGGTCGTTCTGGAAGAGTACACGTTCGAGGTGTCCTCCAGTGAGGCCGCAGGGACCGTGGCTGGCGAAATCAAACGGGCCGTCGGCCTCGAAGACGTTGCCTCGCGCCTCGTGGTGCTGGCCGACGATGCCTTTCAGGACTTCGCGGAGATGGCGACCGAGGTGATCACGCGCACGAAGATCAACCCCGACACCGGGACGGTCCAGGAGGGGCAGCTCTTCACCGAAGAGTACCTGCCCCCCGAGTCGGTCCTCTATTTTCTGGGCCTGGCCTCTTCGCTCAAGAACGGGCGGGACGGTGTCTTCGACTTCGA
>CAZSBW010000145.1:0-6789 GCA_964604815.1 uncultured Salinivenus sp.
TGTGCCAATGCATCAGGTGATCGGGGTCAATTTTCCAGAGCGCAAAGTCGCGGGGATCGCGCTTGTCGGGATCTTCGACCACGTCCCGCTCGGTGGCCTGCAGCTGCTGGGCCTCCGTGTTGCCGCTGAGGTGACCGTAGTCCTCGACGCTTTCGACGTGAAAGTAGACGCCCTGATCCGTCACATAGGCGTGGCCCTTCTCAACGAGTTCGACGACGGCCTCCAACTGGTGAGTCACGTGCTCGGTGGCGCGGGGCCGCACCTCCGGCTCGCGCAGGTTGAGCGCCCGCCAGTCCGCCAGGAACGCCTCTGTGTAGTGGCGAGCCAGGTCGTAAATATTGGCGAAGCGCTCCCCCTCCCGTTCGAGGGCCTGCTGCATCTTGTCCTCGCCGCCGGGATCCACGAGATCGTCCTGCGTGAGGTGCCCCACGTCCGTGACGTTGCTCACGCAGGTGACGTCCCACCCGATCGCCTCAGCCGTCCGGCGGAGGAGGTCGGCGGTGAGAAAGGAGCGGAAGTTGCCGATGTGAGCATAGGTGTACACCGTGGGCCCGCAGCTGTAGAAGCGGAGGTGTCCCTCCTCGATCGGCTCAACGGGCTCGGTCTCGTGCGTGAGGGTATTGTAGAGACGAAACGTGGGGTCGGGCATGCAGCCATGCGGCTTTGCGAGAAAACCGGCTCGTCCCTGCGTACCTGATGCGTGGGGGATTGTGCCCGGTTTGAGCCGAGTTCACGGAACGGATTGCCCTGACGGATTGCCCCTTCCAGGATCACAGTCAGAACGGCGTTCGCTCGTGCCTCCTGTGCTACTGCTCCCGAAAGCGCGATTCGACGGCGTTGGTAAAGTGGACGGCCGCGTCGCTGTAGATGTTGACCTTGTACGCCCGAAACACGTCGCTGGCGATGATCTGAGACGCCTCTCCCCAACTGTCGGCGGTGCGGAGACGCTTGAGGACCTGCTGATAGGCCATTTGGTCGCCGTCGAAGAGCTGTCGCACGTACACGGCCCGGTGCGGGGGATCGGTCGTGCCCAGGATTTCGCGTTCGAGGGCCTCGATGTCCTCCGTCCTGGGTTCGCCCGCCGAGTCGGACGCGGAGGGGTCCGAAGCGGGCGACGCGGCCGATTCGCTTGCGTCCGGTGCCGCCTCCTCAGTCTCGGGGGCCTCCTCCCCGGCCGCCGCGTCCGACACGCGCCTGTCTCGGTCGCTTCGGTACTGGGCCCAGAGGGGCTGCTCGCGGCCTTCCGTCTCGGGGTCGCCCGCCGCCGACCCGGTCCGCCCCTGCTGAAATCGTTTCCAGAGCGGAGTGGCCTCTTCAGGCCCCTGGCTCGGCCCCGACTCGCTACTCCCTTCGGGCCGAGCCGCCCCCGCGACGCCCCAGATCTTGTCGTCGGACGACGCAGACGCGTCGGCGTCTTCGTCGAGGCCAGACGGAGAAGCGGGAGTCCGGTCGGGCGGGGACGCCGCTTGCTCCGTCGTTTGCGAATCCGACTCGCGATCGGGCTCGCCCCTCCCGTTCTCGATGAGGCGAAACAGGCCCTTCGGTCCAATCTCGTCGTGTCCCTCCTCCCCGTACCTCCTCAGACGCTCCTCAATGGCGTCGGCTCCCTTTTCTGAAAAAAAGGTCCGCAAGAGCGCAATGGGAACCCGCTCCCGATCGGTGGCGAGTCGGGCCGTCTTGAAGAGCGGATCGAGCAGCCGCAGCCATCGGGTGGCGTCGAAGCTCGTCGTCACACGCTCGTCGATTTGATGCAGAAACTGCTCGAATCGATCGGGTCCAAAGGCGTCGAGGTCCTTCTTTTCGGCAAAGGCGCGCACCGCCTCGCGCAGGTAGGCGTACGGACCGAAGAATTTCATTCGCCACTTGATCTCGGACAGGCGGAGTGCCTTCTCCCGATCCCCGAAGACAAAATTGACGAGCACGGACACGGGCCGTACGAGGTGGGCCGTGGTGTGACGGGTGGCCTTTCGCAGCGTCTTCTCCCACTCCTCCGCGGGCACCTGGGTGTGGCCCTCCACGGCCTCAAAGAAGGTGCGGACGGCCTGCTCCATCTCCGGATGGTCGTAGTCGACCCAGTCGCTGCGCGCTCGGCGGAGCCGACGGGCCTCTCGACGGCTGTAGTGGTCCAGCAGCTGGTCGAGAAAGTGAGCCACCGGCTCCGGCATTGCGCCGTCGGCCCAATCCGCCCGAGTGTACGCGCGGTCGGGCGGAAACGAGCGCAGGAGGCGCTCGAAGAGGGGATCGGAAAGCGAACGGGACATGAGCGAAGCAGAGCGGTCGAGAAAATCGACGAATAGGGTCCGACATATAACACGTATTCCGAACGAGAGGTTTTCCGGAAGAGCGGCCGCGCGTCTGTCTCCGAACGGAGGGACTGAGGCTCCCTGTTTTTATCCTCTGGAATCGTACCAGGACGCGTTGCGTGAGCTCGGGAGTGCAGGCAACCCTCGGAATGACGTATTTTGTTCAGGTTCTGTGCGGGTCTACTTCGTTCTTGGTGGAGAGCTCCTGTGACCCCGCGGAGGGGATTTCTCTTTCGTGAGAGAGAGGAGCATCTTTCGAGGAACGGAGTCTTTGCTTCCGTTTGCGTGCACACTACGGCACAGCCGGGCGATCGTGGACAGCGAAGCCCCTCCCTCTCGACCAGACTGTAGGGCGCAATTGCCCTGATCTTCCCCTTTCTGCGTGGACATCGGACCGGCGCGCGTTCTATCTTGTCGTTCGAGTGTACGTCCCTTTGCAAGCGGCGTCTCTGCATTGTGTCTTCTCCGAGTCCCATTCCGTCCGCCTCCTGGCCCCAGCGACTGGCGTTTTGGGGGCTCGTCGGGGTGCTGAGTGGAGCGAGCCTTCTGTTCGCTGCGGGGGCCGAGGTGACCGCGCGGGCAGCGGGGCTGCGCCTGTGGGCGCTGGCAGGGGCCGGCCTGTTCGCGATGGCGCCGCCCAACGTGCTGTTGCCTGATCCCAATACCCCGCTGCTCCAGCTGCTCAATTGGTCGCCGAAACGCCTGCTCCGGTACCAACTCCGGCGTCTCGGGCCGCTCGTTGTGCTCGTGGCGCTTCCCGCTGTGCTGCTCGCGTACGTCGATCCCGGCAGCATGCGGGCCACCGTTCAACACTTGGAGGCAAAGACCGCGGCGCTGGGCCAGGCGCTTCTGCTCGTCCTCGGCGCAGCAGGCGATAGCTTTGCGCACTTCGCCACGCTCGGGCCCCGATCGCAGGCTTGGCAGGAGGGCCGAGCCGGACACTGGTACGGCCGCGCCGTCGACGAACGAGGGCAAGGGGTGGACCTACCTCGGGGACTCGTGCCCGCCCTTTTCGCCACCACCCGCTGCTTCGCCGTCGCCCTCGTCGCCGTGATCGCGAGCGCGGCGGGGGCGGAGGCGAATGTTCCGATTGCAGCCTGGGGACCGGGCCTCGTCCTGCTTGGCTGGGCGGGCATTCGCCTCTGGCGAGAACGGACGGCGTACGACCGGCACTTTTATCACACCACGGCTTTTTACGAAGAGGTGCTGGGCGGAGGCGCCCTTCACGACAGGGGGCGCGACCCGCTCCCGTACGACGCGCTCTACTGGGTGCCGCCGCGCTGGCGTCCCGCCACGTGGGCGAGCCTCCGCCAGCTCGACCGGCGCCTGCCGCTGGGCCGACTCGTAGTGCTCGCCCACGTCGGGCTCTGGCTCTTGTGCCTTCGGGGCGTCCCCTCGGCGCTCACGGCTGGCTACCTGACGATCGTCTTTACGGCCCAGGTCGCTGCCTGTGGTCTCCTCACCACCAATTCGGCTGCCCCCCTTCCCTTCCAGCGCCCCCTACAGTCGACGCTCGACTGGATCGCGACCCGCACGTTCGTCAACCTGCGCTGGCTCGGGCCGCACGCCGGCAGCCTCGCGCTCGTCGCCCTGCTCGGCGACACGTACGGCGCAAACTGGGTGCTCACCTGGACAGCCGCGCACGCCGCTCTCGCCCTTGGGGCTGCTGTGACGGCGACGCTCGCGCACGAGGGGTGGGACTGGGAAACGGCGTAATGCTCTCGCGAACGGACCGTCGATTTCTCTCTCGACGGACCGGCGGTCTTCTCTACACGCTAACTGATCTACCATGGGTTCTGTACTCACGCTCGACGACGTGACGAAACGATACGGCGACGGTCCCGCCGTCATTGACGATCGTACCCACACCTTCGAGCCGGGATCGCTTACTATGCTCGTGGGACCCAACGGGGCCGGCAAAACCACGCTTCTGCGCCTGCTCTCCGTCCTGGCCTACCCCACCACCGGCGCCGTGCGGTACGGCGACCTCAACATTCACGTCCAGCCGCATCGGTACCTCCAACACGTTGGGCTCGTCCACGCCGGCACGCAGTTGCCCGAGCACCTGACGGCCGTCGAACTGCTGGAATGGATCCTGCGAAGCCGCAACTGTTGGCACGACGCGGCCCCCGACCGCATTGCGACGCTACTCAATCGCCTCCATCTCGACGATCGGCGCTCCAACCTCATTGGGACTTATTCGAGCGGCATGACGCAGAAGACACAGATTGCTGCCGCCGTTGTGGCCGAGCCCACTGTGCTCTTGATGGACGAACCCCTCCGCAGCCTGGATACGGCCACGACAGAGGCGACCATCGACCTGCTGGAGCAGTTTGTGGACGACGGCGGCCTGGTCATCGTTGCCAGTCACCTTACCGACGCCCTCGCGCCGCTGGCCGACGCGACCCTCGCCCTCGGAGCGGACACCCCCACCGACACAGCGTTTTCGAGGTCGCCGGACTGACCCCCCGGACGCCCCGACCTCGCCCCAGAAAACAGCGAATGCCCGGCGAGGAAACGCGCTGACGTGCTCGCAAAAGAAATGAGGAACGATACCGAGCGGAAAGGGATGCGGTCCCCGTATGCTCGTCTCCGTCCTATCGAATTGACGATCTCCAGCTCATGCCAACCACCCACCTGCTGGCCCGCGCCGTCGTTCGGGACGCCGGCCACGTGCTTCTCGTCCGGGCCGACGGACAATCCCACTCCTTCCTGCCCGGTGGCCACGTAGAGACGGGCGAAGGCCTGGAGGAGTGCCTCCGGCGCGAGCTTCGAGAGGAGCTGGGCGTGCAGGCAACTGTCGATCGCTATCGAGGGGTCGTGGAGCACCGCTGGCGCCGCGCCGGCGAACAACAGTACGAACTCAACCACTGCTTTAACGTCGACTCCCCCTCGCTGCACGCCGACATTGCGCCTCCGCCGCGTGAGGACTACCTCACGTTCGGGTGGGTGCCTGCGGATCCCGACATCTTGACCGAGGTCGATCTACAGCCCGCTCCCCTCCGTTCCCTTCTGGTCCACAACGAGGAGGCGGAAACACCGTGGTGGAGGTCTACACTCGACACTTCCCCCTCCACACACACCGACACTGAGTAACAAGCGTCTGTTCATCGGAATATTTTCAATCTATGATTTCGCACCCCTAGCCTCGAAAAACCCCTCTGGAAAAATAGAACGGACAATAGGGAACGCACTTTGGTTGCGGAATTATAAACACGTGCATCAATCAAATTTTACCCTCACTTGGCTGATTTGTCGTGCATCCACGCACGGCGTGTCCGGCGGCGGTTCGCCGCCGGTTGCCGAATTGGTGCGAGGACGTTCGGACTCCCGCCACGCAGCATCGCCCTTCGGTTCGTCCGGCCGGAGGGCGTTTTCATTTTCTGGCCGAGTGTGTCGCTCCGAAGCAGTCTCGTCCCCCCTCAAGGACCAACCTTCCAAAGGGGAATTCCGAATGCATCCTCAGACCTGAAACGAATTTCCTCTGCCTCCAACGAACGGCGTCGGGCTCTTCTTCGGCGCCGCCCTCATGGGCAGAGACCGTGAATTCCCCCTGCATCGGGACCGCTGCCCACGGCGGCGGGACGGCTCCGTCCCTCGCTGAAACGTCCCCTGAATCCTTGTCGGGGATGCGCCGTACCTCTTAGGTGCTAGCGGACTTGCACAACAATTTTGCTAAACATCGCCGATTGCGCAACGAGGGTTCCTCGCATTCTTCTCTCTGCACCTGTGCTTCGGCTCCGTGAGAAGGACGCAAAAGAGCGAACCAGAAGACGACGGATATCCCGCAAATCCGGCGGGTCGTTGTGCAAGATCACGTGAGCGCTGCTGCGTTCTGTTCACCAAATTCCCTTTGGCCTACTGTGAGCTCCCTCGGATTCAATACGGGTTACATCGAAGAGCTGTACAAGCAATACCTGGACGATCCCGACAGCGTGAGCGAGAGCTGGCGGGAGTTCTTCAAGGACTACCACCCGGATGCCTCCTTCGTCCCCGCCACGAAGACGGCCGGCGACGGAGAGGCCACCGCGCCCCCTTCGGACCAGCCGACGGAGGCGCCCCCGGAGCCAACACCGGAACCGGAGCCCGAATCGGAACCGGAGACAGGACCGGGCCGCGAGCCCCCCACGCCGGAGCCCAGTCGCGGGGACGGCGCGGCACCGCCCATTCGGGCCGCTTCTGCGCCGTCCGTCGACGAAGACGAGGTGGAGGTGCAGGCCCTGACCGGCCCCTCGGCGAAGATCGTCGAGAATATGGAGGACAGCCTCGGCATCCCGACGGCCACGTCCGCCCGCACGATGCCGGTGAAGCTCCTTCAGGAAAACCGCGAGCTCCTCAACGACTACCAGAAGCAGGTGGGCGGCGAGAAGGTGTCCTACACCCACATCATCGCCTACGCGCTGGTGAAGGGACTGCAAAAATACCCGGACATGAACACCACCTTCCGGCGCGACGAGGACGGCACGCCCCAGCACGTAAAGCCCGA
>CAZSBW010000146.1:0-6774 GCA_964604815.1 uncultured Salinivenus sp.
CAGATCTCCTCGCCCGGTAGCGCCGCTAGAGGCACGCTCGCGTGCCAGACTCATTTGGGCACCATTTTGCAGCTTCGCCACTGTGTCTCGGCGTTCTCATCCATCCACCAAACAGGCTCTCAGTCGCTCTTGAGCGGGAACGATCAGGTTGGGGTTGTCGTCGGCGTTTCGCTCGGGTCGGGTTCATTGGGAGTTCCCAACACGGTTTTCCAAAAAGATGGCTTTGAGCGAAGAGTCTTTTCTGCCCGACGCCTTCGGCTGCGCTGAGACGTGGCGTAAGTTGCGCTGGCCTGACGGCCCCCGGTGCGTAAGGTGCGGTTCTCTGGACGTGGCGACACAGGACTGGGATTATCTCAGTTCACTGAGGCGTTATCAGTGTCGAGAATGCGGCCGGTGGTTCAATGACCGGTCGGGGACGTTTCTGGAGAATTCGAAGTCCGGCTTCCGAAGTGGATCCACGTGCTGAGGGAAATGGACAAGGAGCAGTCGATCCGTTCGATTGCGAAGGATTTGCCCCACACCTATAAAACCGTTCATGGGATGGTCGAGACGATCCAGGAAGCCATCTACCAAAGGGGGGAGGCGTGGCAGGAGGTACTCACAGGGGAGGTTGAGGCTGATGAGGTGCACCTGACGCTCGGCCAGCAGGGCCGGCCCCTGCGCCCTGAAGAGGCCGAGGGCGATGACCCCCGAGGCAATGGATCTCAAGGCAACGGTTCTCAAGGGGATAGGCCTTCCTCAGAAGGGTCTCGCGAGCCCAGAGCGCGGGGCCTTTCCGAGCGTGGACGAGGAAGTTGGGCCTCCCATCACCCACCTGCGGTGCCATGGGTAGAACGCGACGGCCAAGGACCGGTGCTTGAACTCCAATCCGACCTGACCCAGCGGACGTTGGTCCGATGGGCGGTCCGAACCGTCGAACCCGGAAGCCGGATCGACACCGACGATTTTAGCGGCTATCGGCTCTTGAAAAAAGCCTACGACCACAGAAGCGTCGGCCACGAAGAGACCTACGTGACTGAAGAGGACGTACATTGCAACACCGCCGAAGGGGTGTGGTCGGTCACGGGACCCTGGGGGCGAAGGTTTCGCGGGGTAGCGAAGCGTCATGCGTATCGCGATCTCAGCGAGTATTCGTTTTGGCGCAGCCACCGGGAGGAGAGCCGCCGGAAGCGGCTCCGCCGAATGGTCGCCCTTCTGAATCCCTCTGCTGGAAAGAGAAAAGGGGGTAGATTCTGCACCGGCCTCTGCTGACGATTGCCACCTTCTACGCAAGAGCGTTCCTCAGTTACGTACTCCGCTACAACCCGGATGCACTCGACCTGGTCCTGGATCTGGGCGGATGGGCGGACGTGAATACGCTTATTGAACGAGCAAGAGCCGAGGGACGATCGCTGAATCGGTCCCGGATTCGACACGTCCTTGATGCAGGGAAAAAACTCGATTCAGCCTGTCTGCCGACGGGTCAAAGATTCGGGCGAACTACGGGCATTCCATTGACGTCAATTTGGAACTGGCCCCGTCCTCCCCGCCGGAGCAGCTGTACCACGGTACCAGTCGCCGAACGCTCCCCTCCATTCGAGAGGAAGGACTTTGCTCCCAATCGCGCCAGTATGTGCACCTCTCTCCCACGCCGGACGAGGCCCGGATGGTGGGGCAGCGACACGGCGCCCCCGTCGTGCTCATGATTGAGGCCTATTCCCTTCCCGAGGCGGGTCACACGCTGTACCGGTCCACCGAGACGGTGTGGCTCACTCGCAGCGTCCCGCCCGCCTTCATCCACTTTCCAGACGCGTGAGGCCGACGATCGCTTCCCAGCAACTACGACGCCGGGGCGTCCAGTGCATGGGCTTTCAGATCTGCGAGGTCCAGTATGTCCAGGGCCTGCTGGTGAGTGGCCGACAAGACCACGGGCGGTGCCACGCCTGCCTCCAGCGCTTCCTGCCACCGCGCCGCACACAGGCACCATCGATCTCCCGGCTCCAATCCCGGAAACTCCCACTCGGGCCGGGGCGTGCTCAGATCATTGCCCTGCGCCTTCGTGAAATGAAGGAACGCATCCGTCATTTCGGCACAGACTACGTGACGTCCCCGATCCCGGGGACCTGTCTCGCAGCGGCCAGTGCGATAGAAGCCGGTTTTCGGATCGTTTGAACAGGCGCGGAGGGCGCCGCCGAGAACATTTTTCGATTCCTGGACCTGCATGGGCAGAAGACGGAATGAAGGGTGCAGAGCGAGGTTGTGCATGACACTTCATTCTACGGAGCTGCTGGGGGCTCCGTTCGCACAGGAGGGCGTGTTGGTTCTCAGAAAAACCTGGAATGATTCTTCCGGGGAAATAAGTATAGTCTTGAAGTAGTTACCCAACCAAAAACTTCAGGACTCACTTCGGCTCCCCTTCCGCCGTTCAGATCACTCATGTCGTCCACTTCACATTCACCAGATTCCGCGCGCCAGCGACTGCTCCGGGTGTGCGAGGTGACCGATGCGCCCTCGCTCGCCGTGTTCGAGCGGGCCGTCCACCTCGCGAGCCATGCGCTGGACGTCCCCGTCGCCGCGATTGGGCTTCTCGACGGGGATCAGGTCCGCTACGGAGCGACCGCCGGAATGGAGGTGGAACAGACTCCGGCGGCGTCCTCCTTCTGCCGTGAAATCGTCCGGGCCGACTCCTCTCTCGTCGTATTCGAGGTTGGACGCAACGACCGGTTTGCGGGGCACCCCCTGCTGAACGAACAGCCGCCCCTCCAGTACGTGGCCGGCACGCCGATCATCGTCAACGCGCCCGACCACCTCTCCTCCTCCCCAACGGTCCTCGGTGCATTCTACGTCGCCGACACCGCAGTTCGCTCCTTCGAGTCCGATCGGGAAGCGATTCTGCGCGATCTCGCCGCCCCGGTCGAGAAGGAACTGGAACGATACGCCTTCGGGCAGCGCGAGAACGCCATTCTCGAACGCATCTCCGACGCCTTCCTCGCCCTCAACGGCGAGTGGCACATTACCCACCTGAATGCGCGGGCCGAAGAACTCCTGCAGCGCGAGGCGCCCACGCTCATAGGGGCCAATTTCTGGGATGCGTTTCCGAAGGCCGTCGATTCTCGGTTTGAACGACAGGTCCGACGGGCCGACGCCCAAGGGACATCCGTCTCGTTCGAAGTCCACTATGATCCTCTCAAGACCTGGTTTCAGATTCGTGCAGTCCCTGTCGACGACGGAGTCGCCCTGTACTTTAACGACGTGACTCAGCACCGAGAACGGACCGAACTGCTCAAATCGATCAACGCCAACATTTCGGAAGGCCTGTTCCGAAGCACCCCCTCGGACGAATTCGCGTACGTAAATTCGGCATTTGCCCAGATGCTAGATTTCGACGACCGGGAGGAGCTTCTGGCGGTTTCTCCTTCTTCGATCTATGCAGACCCGGCCGTGCGGGACACATTTACCCGCGAGCTTGAGGAAGAGGGAACCGTTCGAGGCGCCGAAATCAAATTTGAACGCCGGAACGGCTCCCAGCTTTGGGGACTCGTGAGTTGTACGGTCGTGCACGACGAAGAGGGGAATGTTCGATACTACGACGGGGCCGTGGTCGACATTACGGATCGGAAGCAGCGGAAACGACAGCTCCGGATCCTCGAACGGGCAGTCAACAGCGCCGCCGAGGCGATTATGATTATCGAGACAATGTCCTCGTCCGCCCCCAACATTAGATACGTAAACGACGCTTTCACCGAGATGATGGGATACCCCGAGGAGGACGTACTGGACCAAACCCCCAACGTCCTGGAGGGACCAGCCACTGACCCGGAGGTGCTCCGGCCGTTGTTTGAGGACGACGGGGAGGCCACCGCCTTCTCCGACGAGACTGTCAACTACCGCGCCGATGGGGGGTCGGTTCTCGTTCAGTGGAACCTCGCCCCAATCCGCAACGAGGACGAGACCATCGAGTACTGGATTGCCGTCTTGCGCGACGTTACCGAGCCTCGCCGGATGGAGCAGGAACTCCGGGAGCGCGAAAAGAAGGTGGAGGCCCTGTACGCCGAGATGAGCGAGCTTCTGCAGGCCGAGACCCCCGAACAGGTCGCAGCCCACATCGAAGATCTCGTGATCGACACCCTCGGGTACCCCCTCAACGCCGTCCGCTTCGTGAGAAATGACACCCTCGTCCCGGTGCGAACCTCGAAAGAGATTCAGCCCCATATGCCGGATCGGCCCATCTATCCCATCGACGGGGAGAGCGTCGTGGCCGAAACGTTCCGAAATGGGGAGACACGCACCTACGAAGATATCCGTGAAATCGACGACACCTACGACCGGGGCGACGCTCGTGCCACCGCCTACGTTCCCATTGGCGCCCACGGCCTCATCTCCGTAGCGAGCCTCGAGCCCGATGACCTCGACCCCTTCGACATTCGTCTCCTCGAGATTCTCGCCCAGAACGCGGCCGTTATACTCGAACGCATTGAGCGCGAGACGCGCCAGCGTCGCACCATCGAGCGCATCGACACACTGCGCGACATCAGCCAGTCCATCCTGTCGGCGTCGTCGATCGAAGCCGTAACCCACGCTATGCTCCAGCGGCTCGCCCCACTGGTTCCGTACACTCGCGCCAGCGTGGTGGCGTTTGATCGAGACGCGGAAACAGCATCCATCCTCGCCGTTGACGGCCCGGAGGTCTCGTCCCCCGAACTCGAGAACACCTTGCCCCTCGAACACTTTCGGCGAGATAACGGAGACCTAATACGCTCTCTCCGATACGTGGACGATCTTCCCGCCTCCCCTCCCGGACCGTTCGGAGAACACCTGCAAGACGTGGGCATCCGATCCTACCTCAATGTTCCCCTCCGCGCGGAGGACGAGGTGATTGGGGCATTGAACGTTGGAGCGTCCTCGCAAGCGGCGTACGAGGAGGAGCACTTCAACATTGCCAGCGAGGTGGCCGATATGCTGGCCGTCGCCCTCCGCCAGGCCCGCTACCGGCAAGAGCTCATCAACGCGAAGGAAGAGGCCGAGGAGATGAACCGGCTCAAGTCCGCCTTTCTCGCCAACATGAGCCACGAAATCCGAACGCCGCTCACCTCCATCATCGGCTTCGCCGATGTGCTCGGCGATTATGAACTCGGGGAGGCCGACCGATTTGCGGACCTGATCGAAAAGAGCGGCACTCAGCTGCTAAACACGATCGACTCGGTTCTCGACCTGTCGAAGCTGGAGGCCGGCTCGGTGCAGCCGACCTTCCAATCAACGGACGTAACCCAGCAGGTAGAAGACGCCGCCGAACTGGTGTCTACGCGCGCAGAGGAAGCGAATGTGTCCCTCCAACTCGACGTCCCCGACACCGAAATCCGGGCCGAGCTCGATCAGGGCGCGTTCCACCGCATCCTGCAAAATTTACTGAGCAACGCCATCAAATTCACGGAGACCGGCGGGTCGGTCACCCTGCGCGCCCGAGAAGCCGATCAGACGGTCGTCATCGAGGTTGAGGATACAGGCGTGGGCATCGACGAGGCCTTCATGCCGAACCTGTTCAATGCGTTCGAGCAGGAAGAGGCCCCCTCTTCCGAAGAAGGAAGCGGCACGGGACTGGGGCTCGCCGTGACGAAGCGGCTCGTAGACCTCCTCAACGGCACGATTGCGGTCGACAGCACGAAAGGCGAAGGCACGTGCTTCACCGTGCGCCTTCCCCGCTTTCCCACCTCCACTTCGTAATCCTCGTTCATTGGGCGTCCCCCCTTCTACTTCGACGGGGACAGCTGTTTTTTGAGATAGGACGTCGTCGATTGAAGCGCCTTGTCGGTGGCCTTCATCGCCAGGTCGTTGATCTGGTCAGCCTCCCAGCCCTCTCCGTAAATGAAAGTAAACCGATCGCCGGACCACGCTGCCTCAGTCACGTCCATGATGACTTTGCCCTTGCGCGTCAGGACCTGGGTGTTGACCTCCGCCTTAATCTGAGCCTCAACCTCGCCTCCCTCTTCCAATTTCAGACGAGAACGGCGGTCCCCCTCCCCAACCTGTTTGGCTTCCTTCGCCACGGCTTTCCCAACCTCATAACTCACGTCCATCACGAGAATAGCGTCCGTCCCCGACGGAAGCAGATCGAAGAGTTCCTTCCGCTTCCCGGACCGCCGCTGGAGAATGGAAGGCGGAGCCGCACGGTAGTTCTTCGCAGAGACGTATACATCCTCCGGATTTTCGACCATCCCCGCCACGGGTCCTTTCATTTCCTGGGCGTTGTAATTCTGATAGGCACTCGACCCGAGAACCTTCTGTTCGTCGACGAAACTGAACGGGAGAACGTCCTGGAGCTCCCCGAACACGTACTCGTGACTGCGGTCCATCAAAGGCTCGAAGTCTGGCTTCGCCCGCTTCTTCTCCCTCTTCATTCCATCGGCAGCCTCTTCGGCACTGTCGATCACTTTGGCCCCACCGGCAGACTGGTCCTGGCCAAGGGGAGCTTTCAACCGATTGGGGCCCGCAACGGAGGCAACGGCCACCTGGTCAAGGCGCTTGAGCTTCTTCGGACTGACACTGGACCCGAGATCACTTATTGAGCCGCAGCCCCCAACGAGCCCGCCTACAATCACAGCCAAGATCAGCGAGGAAAAGGAGCGAAAGTGAAGTGCAAAAACGGAACGACTGCCCGACGTGAACATCATACCGGAAAGAAAGATGTTGTGCCATGGACGACGCGTATCCCCTCCCCAGGTGTTCTCCCGAATTGGGAAAAGGTAGTGGATTGTCCACCCGCAATGATTGGGTTTCCAGTGCGATCTCAAAATTCAA
>CAZSBW010000147.1:0-6747 GCA_964604815.1 uncultured Salinivenus sp.
TGCAGGGCTGTGGAGAGGGACACGCGATGGTCGGGCGAGCGGGTGCTCAGATACTGCATCGGACGGGCGAGCGAAGTGAGCGCAATGAGGGTCGCCTCTCAACTACCGACGGCGGCACGCCGAGATCCGACGGGCCGCCGTACGAGACCGCTACCCCGTTTGGCAGAAGGGTTAGCGTTCGGTACCGACGTACGCGATGCGCCAGATGGTGCCGTTCTCGTCGTCGGACACGTAGAGGCCCCCGTCCGGTCCCACGTCGAGTCCTGTGGGGCGATGGTCGGCGTTGCCGGGGCTTCTGAGCGTATCGACGCCCGTGAAGCCGTCCGCAAAGACCTCGTAGTCGCCGGACGGCGTACTATGCGAATCAGGGGTTGAGCCTTCTTTCTGCAGCGTCCCGAAAAATTCCACTCTTGGCACGTCTCCCGAATGCTTTCGGGATCAGGATCTTTTCGAATATTGGCGATTGCTCTCGTCAAAAAGATCCCGCATCTGGGAAGCCACGCTTCCCTTGTGCGGGATGACGGAGTTGGGAATTTTTCGGGACGTAAAGACAACCGAATTGGCTGTCTCGATTCAACTCCTGATTCGCATGTACTGTCGTCAAACGGCGTGAACGTCACCTTGTAGCCCTCTTGCGGAAGCGGCGCCCGGTTCCAGGAGCCGTGCCAGGCAATAAATGCGCCGCCCTGGTATTCCGTAGGGAATTGATCGCCGTCGTAGAAGAGCACGTCGTTTGGACCCCAGTGCCCGGGGAAGGACTGGATTGGATTCTCGAACTGGTCGCAGCGCCCCACCTTTTCGCCGTCCCCGCCGTATTCGGGACCCAGCACCTTCTTCTCCTTCATAAGAAAAGCGACCATTGCCACAGGGGCAAGGTCGCTTTTCTGAACAGTCGGGCCGGGAAGCGCAGCCAAGGGGCTACTGATTGGGAGAACCGCCACCCTGATTTTGGCCACCGCCCATCTGGGGACGCTGGTTTTGCATTGCTGCTTTCGCCGCCTTCTTAAACCGCTTCCCGAGTGCAGAGTCCTGCTGCGTCGACCGAAGAATGATCTGAACCCTCTTCGGGTCCATGTCTTCGTTTTTGGACTCTTGCCGCATGACCTTCATTGACTTCTTTTGCATTGCCATCTTCTGCTTCCGTATCTCGCGGCGGGCCTGAGCCTTCTGCGTCGAGTCCATCTGCTGCGGATTGCCATACTTTTTCTTCATGGTCTTCCGCATCTGCATTCGTTCCTTCCGCGTCGCCATCTGGGTCTTCACGGCAATTCGGGCCACCTTCTCGAGCTCCTCATCGGACACGTCATCCGAGGAAAGGGTTTCCATATTGCCCTGTTGCGGCATCTGGCCGAAGGCAAGGGGAGCGAAGAAGGCAAGTGCGAGAGCAAAAAGGCCGATACGAATCGGCGTACGTGAGCGTGTTCGCATAAGTAGGGGAAAATAGGTAAGCGTAGGATGAAAGCGCGCCGTTTTGGACCTACCGGGCGGGCTGCAGTGACCGAGCACAACTACTCTGACAAATTCAAAAACAGGTCGTCGGAGGCGGGGGCCGACTCTCTGCCTTGCAGACGAGCCGGGCAAGAGCGAAACACGAGAAGCGTTTCGTCACGAACTCGACGATAGGGGGCAATTCGGTTGTGCAAACCCGCTAAAATTGTCCACCTCACGAAGTAATGGCGCGATTTAATGTTTCAGTGAGGTGAAAGTTTGTCTCGAACTTCGCATCTCGATAGGGCGGGACAAGCCAGCAGCAAAATAGAAAATGGCCCCGCCCGAGCAGTGCGGGGGCCCTGCGGTCGGGGCAGCCGGATTTGAACCGGCGACCTCTTCGTCCCGAACGAAGCGCGCTACCGGACTGCGCCATGCCCCGAGATATCAAATGCCTGTATTATAACTGCTCTTCTCTGTCGGGATCCAATTTTGGTGGGATGGATTCCCGCTCTCACGCCCGTTCGCCCGGGAGTTCAACGCTTATCCACATCTGGAATGGAGACTGGGGCGTGCGGAATTTGGAATGGATGGACGCGAGAGGTGCCGTGTACATCTTGACCTGAAATTCCTCACTCCCGTTCCGGGTCGCCCTTCTGTAGGAGCGGGCAGCCCGTCCTGCCGAGTAAAATAGCAAAGGGACGACGCGGTCTTACAGATCCCGTTACGCTTTTTTGGAGATTCGGATTTGGCCTTGCTGCTAGTGATTTGTCAGGCCTCATTCTTTGGGTCGTTGCTTCCAACGTGATCGCAGGGACGACCGGGGGCCGAGTGAAGCGAGGTCATACTGCCTCAGTGCGGGTCGTCCCTACGTCGTCGTTGAAGGTTGATTCTCCCGCTATTGGCCTCTCGAACAGGTTTTGATGTCCTCTAGACGCGTACAAAGAATCACGATTCGCGCCACTAGGTGAAGGACGAGTGCTTTTTTGCATTGTGCTACGCAAGAGCGTTCCGAATTTGCTACTGTCCGAATTCCTCGTACATCGCGTTCACGAGATCGGCGTAGCGCTCGGTAATGACGCTGCGTCGAAGTTTGAGCGTGGGCGTGAGGGTGCCGTCCTCTACGGTGAAGGGCTCGGCGAGGAGACGGAAGTTGCGAATCTTTTCGTGGGCCGCCGCCTCACGATTGAAGTCGCGGAAGGTTTGCTGAAAGAGGGAGCGCACGTCTTCGTGCTCCAGAAGCTCGTCGTCGCTGTAGCTCGCCTCGTCGATGTCGTGGTCGCGCGCTCGCATGCGCAGCGAATCGAAGTCCGGGATCACGAGGGCGGTGAGGAAGGGTCGATCCTCGCCGATGACGACGATCTGGTCGATCCAGGCCTGGGTTTTGAATGTCTCTTCGATGGGGCCGGGATAGATGTTTTTTCCGCCTCGCGAGACGATCATGTGCTTAATGCGGTCGGTAATCTGGAGATAGCCGTTGTCGAATCGGCCCACGTCGCCGGTGTGGTACCAGCCGTCCGGGTCGAAGACGGACCGCGTTTGCTCTGGTTGCTCCCAGTATTCCTTCATGACGTTCGGCCCCTTGACCAGGATCTCGCCCTCGTCTGTCGTCGTGCTCGTCGGGTAGTCGTTGCCGTTCACTTTGCCGACGATCGCGTTTCCGTTCAGCGACTGGATGGCCACCGACACGCCGGGCAGAATGTGCCCGACGGTGCCGTAGCGAGGGGCGTCGAGCGGATTCACGGAGATGACGGGCGCGGTCTCCGTAAGGCCGTAGCCCTCTATGATTGTCACGCCTGCCGCCTGGAAGAAGGTGCCGATGTCCTCGGGGAGGGCTGCCCCGCCCGACACGGCAAACCGCAGGTTGCCGCCCAGCTTTTCGTGGAGCGTGGAGAACACGAGCCGGTGGGCAAGGGCCTTCTGGGCCTTCAGCCACGGGCCGGGGCCGGATCCCTCCCCTTGCTGGGCGTCAGCGTGTTTCTCTCCCGTTTGCACGGCCCACTCGAAGAGTTTCTGCTTGATTGCGCCCCCTTCGCTCACCTGCTTCGTGACCCGGTTGTACACCTTCTCGAACATGCGCGGCACCGAGATCATGATAGTGGGCTGCACCTCCTTCAGGTTCTGGCTCACCGCCTCCACGCTCTCGGCGTAGCTGATCGTGGCGCCGGCGGCGAGCATGGCGTTGTGGCCGGCGGTCCGCTCGAAGGCGTGGGAGAGGGGAAGGAAGGACAGGTGATGATCGTTCTCCCCGACCGGAAAGCGCTGCAGGGCCGCCTTCACGTTCGTGCAGAAGTTGCGGTTCGTAAGGACGACGCCTTTCGGCTCGCCGGTGGTGCCGCTGGTGTAGAGAAGAGCGCTCGTGTCTTCGGGCCCAATGTTCTCGGAGAGGCTGGTGAGAGCCTCCTCGTTCTCCTCCCAATAGTCGGCGCCGGCCTTCAGGGCGTCCTCCCAGTGCGTCATGTACGACGGCGGATCGTCCGGCAGTTCGCTCATCACGATCACGTCGTCGAGCGCCGGGCACTCCTCGGCAATCTCTTCGATCTTCTTGCGCTGGACGGGGACGGACACGATACAGGCCTTGGCCCCGGCGTCGCGAAGGATGTAGGCCACCTTCGACGGCGGGAGGGACGTGTAGATGGAGACGTTGGCGCCCCCGATGAGCTGGGTGCCCAGGTCGGTGACCGCCCATTCCGGCCGGTTCTCCGACAGCAGGGCCACGCGGTCGCCTTTCCGGATGCCGCTCTGGTGAAGGTACCCCGCCAGCGCCTGTACCCGGTTCTCAAGGTCCTCCCACGTAATCTCGTGCCAGCCCTCGCCGCGTTCCTTGTGTCGCAGCACGGGTCGTTCCCGGCCGCGGTAGCGCGTACAGAGACGGCGAAAGAGCTGGGGAATGGTGTCGAATTCGACCTGTGCGGGCATGGGAAGAGAGACACGGTACGAGAGCATCCGAATTGGGCACGCGGGCCTACTCGCGAGCTGGAGGCCTGTTTCTGGATGCGGGGCTCTCGTTTCTGGACCGTCGTGCGTGAGGCATTTTGCCTCTGGCGCCCGCTTGGCCGGGACGGGATTGGGAGGGTGTTGGAGAGCGTCACGCTTCCGGGCCCGACGTAGACGCGGCCTCGGGCTGAGCGTCTGTGGTCGCGGGGGCCCCATTGCCGCCCGGCACGCCGTCGTCGAGGAGGCTCTCGGTGACCACCGTGTCGCTGACGATGGACGCGTTGTCGGAATTGCCCCCGAAGGCCTCGGTCACGCGGAGACTCACCGAGTCGAACGCCGAGTACATGACCGGCACAATGACGAGCGTGAGGAACGTGGCGAAGGTGAGGCCCGAGATGATGGCCGTGCCCATAGGCCCCCAGAACTGGGTGTTTTCGCTTCCAAGCTGGAAGTCGGGGGCGAAGTCGGCCAGCAGCCCCACGAAGTCGACGTTGATGCCAAACGTGAGCGGCACGAGGCCGAGGATGGTCGTGAGGGCCGTCAGCAACACGGGCCGCAGCCTCGTGGCCCCGCCCTCGATGATGGCGCCCTGCTTGTCCATGCCGCGCCCGCGGAGTTGCATGATGTAGTCCACCAGCACAATGTTGTTGTTCACGACGATCCCGGCCAGGGCGATAATGCCGATAAACGTGAAGAGGTTGAACGGCGTGCGTGTGATGATGAGGCCCAGCAGGACGCCGATCTGACTCAGACCCACCGCCAGCATGATGATGAACGGCGCGCTGATCGAGTTGAACTCGACGATCATGATGAGCAGGATGAGCGAGGCCCCGATGGCGAGGGCCGTACCGAGGAAGCCAAAGGATTCCTGCTGCTCCTCGTTGCCGCCCGTGTACTCCATCGAGTAGCTTGAAGGGAGGGATTCCCGGTACTCGACGAGTTCGTCCTGCACGCGGTTGAGCACGTCGGGGCCGTTGTACCCGGGCGCAGCGTCGCCGGACACGGTGACCACGCGCTTTTCGTCGATGCGGGTAATCGAGCCGAAGCCTGTTCCCTCCTCAATGTCGGCGATCGAGGTGAGCGGAATTTGCTGTCCCCGGGGACTCGTCACGGTAAGGTTCTCCAGGCTCTCGATGCTCGTGCGGTCGTTCTTTTGAAGACGCACGGTGATGTCGTACTCGTCGTCGCCGCTCCGGTAAGTGTCCGCCTCGGTGCCCTGGATGGCCGAGCGCACCGTTCGGGCCACCTGGCTCGTGGAGAGGCCGTACTGGGCGGCCTGCCCCCGGTCCACGTCGACCTGAATTTCGGGGCGGCCCGTGTTGAGGTTGTCGGTCACGTCGACTAGGCCCGGGAGGTCCCCACGTTGGGCAGCCTTCCGAAGCCGGCGTTTGATCTCTGAGGAGATGTCCCGGATCCGCTCAAAGTCTGGTCCCGAGATTTCGATGTTGACCGGTGGCCCTGTGGGCGGTCCCTGCTGTTCCTCCGTAAACTCGATCTCGGTTCCGGGAATGCCCTGGAGCTGTGCGCGCAGCTTCTCCAGGGTGCGCGAGGACGACTCGGGACGCTCGGCGTAATCGACCATGTTGAGTGAGACGCGGGACCGCTCGGCCTGTTGGGCGCCGCCCCCGAACATGGCGTCGCCCCCCACGCCCACGTCCACATTCATGTTTTCGATGTTGGCCTCCGAGTTCGGATTCTCCCTGAGGAGTTGTAGGATTCGCTCCTCGACCGTCTGGGCGACACGGTTCGAGCTCTCAATGTTGGTGCCCAGCGGGGCCTCCGCCGTGATCATGACCCGGTTGGGGTCCGTGTCGGGGAAGAAGCCCTGTCCGGTCGGGGCAATCAGGAAGAGGCCGACGATGAGTGCGAGGCCGCCCAGCGAGCCGTGCAGCAGGGCCGCGCGGTTGTCCGTGAGGAGGAGGCGGTCCGGGGGATCGAGCAGGGCCCCCACGAGGCCGATCGAGACGACGGCGGCCGGGGCGATCAGCAGAAGGCCCATCGTGGATAGGGCCAGGCTGCCGATCAGGACGTCGAGGCCGAGGAGGAACCCCATCAGTGCCAGGAAGCCGCCGCCAAACTGCACGGTTCGCCATCCCCCCAGATAGAGGATCTCCAGCGTGTGGACGAGGACGCCGAGCCCGCCGAGCCCGGCGAGGAGCCCGCCCGGAACGAACAAGATCAACGCCGCCGTTCGGCCGGCGGCCAGCATGACGAGCCCACCGAGCCCGATCACGACGAGCCCGACCGTGAGCGCCGTAAGCGCCCCCGTGTTGCGGAGAAAGGCGTATGAGGCCGAGTAGTCCCGCTCAAGCATGCGTTCGAGGTAGCCCCGGTACCAGGACACGAGGCTGGGCAGGCCCGACTCCACGAAGCGGTCCCCGA
>CAZSBW010000148.1:0-4354 GCA_964604815.1 uncultured Salinivenus sp.
CAGATCTCCAAGGCCATGGTATACAACCGGTCGGAGATCGTCTTTGCCGATCCCAGATCGGTGGAAACCCGTTCACGTATCAGTAATCCAGGGGTCTCGGTTCAGTCTCGTGAGAGCGCATCCGTTTTGAGAGATGTTTTGCCGGTCACGTGGCTCTATTCCAAACAGCCTCTGAGACCATGTGGCGTCGATTCGTCAGCGTCCGGTCCTGTCTATCCGTGCTCGTGGCTGGTCTTCTCGTAGCCAGCGCGTGTTTTCCGCACTCGTCTACCGCTCAGGCGTATCGCATCGATTCGTACTCGCCGGAAGACGGGTTGCCACAGTCCCAGGTGTGGGACGGCGTGCAGGGGCCGCGCGGCTATCTCTGGCTGGGCTTGTACGGAGGAGGCCTTGCCCGCTTCGACGGTCAAGAAGTCGAAACCATCACGGTGGAGGACGACTTGCCGAACAATCTCCTCACGAGCGTCCACGCCGACTCCTCCGGTGCCCTCTGGATTGGGACGCGCGGCGGTCTCGCCCGCTACGACGGCGCGACCGTACGGGCCTTTACCACGGAGAACAGCGATCTCTTTCACAATAACGTCCACGCCCTTGCCGGAGGCCCGGAGGGCGCGATCTGGATGGGAATGCCCGAGGGGGTAGCCGTCTACGACGGATCAAGCTTCCGGCGCCTTGCGCCCCACCGCATTACGGGCACCTCCGACGGAAGCCTCGCCGCTCACGGGGATACGCTCTGGGTCGGGACGCCGGAGGGGCTGTACCGGTACGTTGATTCGACTCTCACCAACGTTCCTCTTCCCGCGGGATCGTCCGAGAACGTTACCCTGCTTTCGGTTGCCGCGGACGGAGGCCTCTGGATTGAGACGGACAGCGGGCTCTTCCGTCGCACCGACGGGTCGTTTGAACGACTGCGTGGGACGGAAGACCTAGACGTTCTCGCTGTGCTGGAGCGCTCCGAGGGAGCGCCCTGGATTGGCACGCGAAATGGCCTGTATCGGCGCGAAGATGGCCGTCTCCAGGACTTCTCTGTGACACTGGGCGACGCGACCATCAAGGACATCTTTGCAGATCGAGAGGGGAACGTGTGGTTTGCGACCGACGGACGGGGCCTCTTCAAGTACAGGTCAACCCCCTTCGATTACTTTCCCCTTTCCGACGATCAGGACAGCCCTGTGGTCTGGGACATTGATGAAGGGCCGGACGGCGATCTCTGGATTGCATCACGGGACGGACTGCGTCGCTACGACGGCACTGCCTTCACCAAAGTGCCGGGTCCCAACGGAGCCCTGAACCGAGAACTTATTTCCTTGCATTGGGCGCGGTCCGGCACCCTCTGGGTGGGGACCCGCTCCTCGGTTCTCGCCTACGACGGATCGCGGTATCGGTCCTACGAGCGCATCTCGGGCGCTTCGGTGAGTACCGTGTCCGACATTGCCGAGACGCCCGACGGCACAGTGTGGTTTGCTACTCTGCAGGGAGGGGTCCTCCGCTACGACGATTCCGGCTTTACGCGGTACACGACCGAGGATGGGCTCGTAAGCAATCAAGTCCGGTCCCTGACAGTCGATGAGGACGGCCGCCTGTGGGTGGGCAAAGGAGCCAGCCGGTTTGATGGTGAACGGTTTCGCCCGACGCCGGCCGTCAAGCGCTCGGACATCAAAGGCATGGGGGCTATCGAGGCGGACGCAGACGGCTATCTCTGGATGGGAACCCAGCGCGGCATCTCCATGCATCCTCCTCCCGATGCGGCTCGCCCCGATTCGCTCGTGACCATCACGTCCGCCGATGGCCTGAGCGGCATCAACGTGGTGTTTCTTCTGGCGGACCAAAACGGATATCTGTGGGCGGGCACCGAAAGCGGCGTCAATCGGCTCGACGTGGACGCCTACAAAGAGACGGGGGACATGTCTATTCGAACCTATGGGCGGGAGGACGGCCTTTTCGGCGGGCTGGCGGCCGAGCATGCAGCGTACAGAGACCCGAGGGGGCGGCTCTGGTTTGGTACGACGAAGGGCCTTGTGCGCTACAACCCCGAGCGCGAACAAGTCAATACCGTCGCCCCCAAGGTGCACGTGAGCGACGTTCGCTTCTTTTCGGGAGAAGCGGACTTTTCCGAATACGCAGACGGGTCCACGCACTGGGAGAATTTGCCCGTCGACCTCACGCTGCCCTATGAGCAGAATCGCCTCGTCTTCCAATTTGTCGGGCTCAACTACACCGCTCCCCAGCAAACCAAATACCAGTTCAAGCTCGAAGGATTCGACGAGGAGTGGTCGTCGGTCACCCAGCAGCGCCAAGCGACCTACTCCAACCTCCCGCCGGGCACGTACACGTTTCAGGCCAAGGCCGGCAACAGCGACGACGTGTGGAGCCCGGAGGCTGCAACGTACTCCTTCACCATTACGCCTCCCTTCTGGCAGACGACGTGGTTCTATCTGCTCTGTGCCTTGGGCGTCCTTGGGCTGGGGATGGGCATTATCCGTTGGCGGGTGCGCATCCTGGAGAAACGTCAGCTTGAGGAAAAGGTCGCCCAGCGCACCTGGGAGTTGAAGGAGGCGCGCGAAGAAGCCCTGGCCGCCTCGAAGGCCAAGAGCGAGTTTTTGGCCAACATGAGCCACGAGCTCCGCACGCCGATGAACGGCATCATCGGGTTCGCCGAATTGCTGTCTGACATGGACCTCACGCCAAAGCAACAGCAATTCGTCGAGGCGATCCAGAACAGCGGCGAAACCCTGCTCTCCATTATCGACGACATTCTTGATTTCTCGAAGCTCGAGACCGGAATGCCGACCCTGTCAAACGAGCCGGTCTCGATTCGGCAGTGCGTCGAACAGGCATTGGATCCCCTCACGACGACCGCCGCCGAGAAGGGCCTCGAGATGTCATACTTCATCGATTCGGAGGTGCCGTCCGTCATACAGGCTGACCGGACGCGGCTTCATCAGGTCCTCCTCAACCTCGTTTCGAATGCGGTCAAGTTTACGGAGGAAGGAGAAGTCACCCTGCACGTGGAGGTTGCATCGGATCTGTCCGACCGAGACAGCGCCGACACGCGGGCCGACGACGACAATCAGCTCGTGGGGATGGATCAGATCGAGCAGACCGAACGACCGTACACGATTCACTTCCGTGTGCGAGACACCGGGATCGGCATTCCCGAGGAGGGGCGCGATCGATTGTTCGAGTCGTTCACACAGGTCGACTCGTCGCGGACCCGCGAGTACGGGGGAACGGGGCTCGGTCTTGCGATTTCGAGCCGACTGGTGGAGGCGATGGGCGGAGAGATGTGGGTGGAAAGCGAGGTGGGGGAGGGATCAACCTTCCACTTTACGATTCAGGCGGCAGAAGGGGAGTCGTCAGACGTTGCTCCCCGTCTCGAAGGGCCTCGCTCCACCCTCCTGGGCAAGAAGGCCCTCGTCGTTGACGACAACCCGACCAATCGCAAGCTTCTGCGGCAGCAGGCTCAGGAATGGGGGATGGAGACGACAACTGTGGCGGGGGGACGCGACGCCCTTCAGTGCCTTGACGAGGAAGCGTACGACGTTGCCCTTCTAGATGTGCGGATGCCGGAGATGGATGGTTTTACGCTGGCGGAGCAGATTCGAGAACGGGCCGACGAGGAGGAGATGCCGATCGTGATGCTGAGTTCGGTTCACCAGCAGGAGGGCCCAGTCGACCTGGCCCGGACGACGTGGCTCCGCAAGCCGGTCAAACAAGAAAATCTGTACGACGCACTCAACGTTGCCCTCCACGACTCGGAGACGCGCGAGGAGTCCACGTCCGACACGCCCGAACGGGAGACGCTCACGATCCTTCTTGCCGAAGATGACGCTGTGAATCAGCAGATGGCCACGCATCTCGTCAAGCAACTGGGGCACGACATTCAGGCCGTTTCCACTGGTGCCGAGGCGCTAGAGGCTCTTCGGACGGGGAGCTACGACGTTGTTCTCATGGACGTGCAGATGCCGGAGATGGATGGGCTGGAGGTGACACGCCGCCTCCGCGAGGAGTGGCCCTCGGAGGAGCAGCCGTACGTCGTTGCCCTCACGGCCTCTGTGCAGAAAGAGGATCGTCGGCGTTGTCGCGAAGCCGGCATGGACAATTTTCTCGGCAAACCGGTGCAGAGAGAGGAACTCGCTCGCGCCCTCGACGAATCGCGCTCGTAGTGGCCTGCACGACCGATATCGACCAGTGACGATCATTGTATCCGTTTGTCGGTGCTTCGAATCCGTTTAGCCTGCAGTCGTCTACGGGTTTACTGATCCGTGCACAGGTCGGTAAACCACATTCTCCGTGTGGGGCAGGAGATCCCAGATCTCCAGAATCCCAGATCTCCAGAATCCCAGATCTCCAG
>CAZSBW010000148.1:4454-6731 GCA_964604815.1 uncultured Salinivenus sp.
ATCCCAGATCTCCAGAATCCCAGATCTCCAGAATCCCAGATCTCCAGGACTGGGGCACAGTCAAGAGTGGAAACTTTTTTATACGTCTACGAAATGTCGTAAAAATGAAACGGATAGTGTAGCCATTTGTCTTGTGGGGTCCCGTCTGAGGCGGAAATGGGCTTTCCTTTCCCGTTCGGAACGGCCCTTGCTTTTCTTTACGGGCGAGACAGAACGAAGGAAATTTTCCGATAGCGTTCCGATCCGCCAAACCGCCTCGCACGCCATGACCCCGACGCTGACTGCCATCCTGATGACCGCGCTTTTCTGGACGATGCCGGCCTCCGCCGCAGTGTTTGTGTACCGTGCGCACGATAGCTCGATCGAGAACCTGAAACGCTCCGTTGAGCGTGCGTTTGGCCGCCCGCAGGCCCACGACGCGTAGGCATTTCTCCTTTTCTCGCCTGAAAACGGCACTCAAGAACTGCCCGTCTCGTCATGACCCCGAAGTTCATCCTGCTGGTGGCCCTTTTCTGGACCCTTCCCGCTTCCGCCGCGGTGGAAGCACGAAACCTCAGTTGAGGCCCTGAAGGATTCAGTACACCAGCTGTTTGGAACGCCCCGACCGGAGCTTCGGCCGCAGCCGGACAGGTAGGCGTCGACGACGCCGGGACGGGTGGTGCCGTGGTGCCGCTGGCGCACCCCCGGGCAGAAATCAACACACGCGGAGCTGCTATTCGGACGCCCCCCTGACGTCTGTTGGGGTGGGCGTTTTTTGCATTGGGGCCTCCTCCCTGCCGGTTCCCGAATCGGAGTCACAGCTCAACGTTCAGGGTTGTCTCCTCGTTCGCCACCTCTTCGATTGTGTCCTCGTCCAATCGCATCACGGTCCAGTCATCGAGCGGCTCGGCGCCAAGGGCCTCGTAGAAATCGATGGCTTCGCTATTCCAGTCCAGTACGGCCCACTCCATACGCCGGCATCCGCGCTCCTGCGCAAGTTCAGCGAGTCGCTGCAGCAGGGCAAAACCGATGCCCTCCCCCCGGTACGTTGCTTTCACGAAGAGGTCCTCCACGTAAAGCCCCGCGTTCGTGAGGAACGTGGAGTAGTTGTGAAAGAAAAGCGCGAAGCCGACCGCCGTACCCTGCCTCGTCTCCGCGAGCAGGGCCTCGCACCCCGTGAGTGCCTCCTCGGACAGATGCTCACGCAGTAGATCTACGCTGGGCTCGGCCTCATCGAGCAGCTTCTCGTAGGCGGCCAACTCCAAAATGAGATCCTGGAGCGTCTCGGCGTCGTCGGGCGTGGCTTTTCGGATTGAGGTCATGACAGGGACAAGTGAGTGAAGGGGAGCACCTCACGACAATCAAGGAAACGGCCGTGGCGGCGTTCCTTCCATCGTGCTTTATTTAGTGGTGTCTTCTTCACACCGTAGCCATGGTCGAGACGGGCGGCCCCAATCCAGTCTGATGAACAGGCCTTTGCTTCGGTCACTGACCGCAATCAACCGTGCCTGGAATCTGTCTGTTATACCCAAAGGAGTTCAGAAGACGGACCATCGAACGTACTCGAAACGGGCGGGCGTCCTCGAAACTGGCCGAAGTGTTCGAGCCCACAGCGCAAACCATTCGCAGTCGGGCCAGGCAGACCTCGCAAGGAGCGGGGTAGCGTCACGTTGAAGATCGATCATGATCCGGATCGAGAAGGAAATATACGGCAGATCGGCCCAACTCTTCCAAAAATCGCCCTTTAAATTCCACGCTGACGCTCGAAACCGATGTACGCTTAGGCGCGAGTCTCGACGGCGGGAATTCGGAAGAGAGAAGAATCTGAGAGGTCTGACGGGGTGGGGTGACAGAATGGGGCGCAAAAATGGGAAGAGAAGTGCCGTTTTGGACACTCGGGGGATCATTTCGGGGAGAACAGTTCGGTGTGCATCCCCACTACCGATCAGACCTTTCAATCAGTCCGAAACCGCAACGCACCTGCAACAATTGCAAGGAAGTGCGGGTCTTCCGACTGTCGCGTCCGTTTATGTGTTTGCATTCCAATTCTTCCAACGAGTAGTCCTGCAGGAACGATGACGCCCTACGAGTTTTTGCGCCGCTACGACCGCGAGGGATACAACAGCGACCCCCGCATGGTGAATGGTCAGTTTTTTTCTTCCGACACACTCGACGTGGAGTCGGGCGACACGGTAGGGGTTGTGATGCTGAATCTCGGCGGACCGGATTCCGAGGAGGCCGTCGAGCCGTTCCTCTACAACCTGTTCATGGATCCGGCCATCATCGACTTCGCGGAGG
>CAZSBW010000149.1:0-6681 GCA_964604815.1 uncultured Salinivenus sp.
CACGGTCCCCCACGTAGGAGAGAACAAAGTTTACCTACCCGTGCACGGATCAGTACAATCGAGAGGAGGAGGACTTCAGTCCGAAGGCGATATGGCGAGAGGTGCGCCGAGCGCTACAGCAGGCGATCTTCGACTTTGGGCGTCAGTGTCAAAGGCAAGGCGTCGATCCTCTCGATTAACTTTACACTACTGCTTACCGGACAGTCTTGAATTACGTCCCGAAAAATCCCTCGGCAGATCATCCCGCACCCCGATGCAGGCAATCCAGATTGCCAGGATCTTTTTGGGGTGAGCATCGCCGAATTTGGAAAGATCCACGAACGCATTCGGGATGACGTGCCTAAAATCCGGGATTTTTCGGGATATCGGTCAATCGACGGTGAAAGCTGTCCAGTAGCCAGTTTACACTATTGAGGTTGTGGCCAAAGGACTAGTTCAACAGAAAAGAGCCCCCGCCCGGTCCCTACGAGAACCACGCGGGAGCTCGGAACTGCTCTCCCCAACAGTCATCGTGACCGCCGGCGCTACGGCGTCGTGATGTCCGCAAGCTGGGCTTCCACTTCCTCCCGCCGGTCCTGCAGAAAGGGCGGCAACATCAGCTTCTCGCCGAGCTCGTCTGTCGGCTCGTCGTGGAGGAAGCCGGGCGGATCCGTTGCAATCTCGAAATTCACGCCGTTCGGCTCCCGGAAGTAGATGGAGTGGAAGTAGTTGCGGTCCTTCATCGCCGTGGGCGTGTGCCCGGCGTCGCGGAGCCGTTGGCGAAGGGCCATCTGCTGGTCGTCGTCATCGACCCGAAAGGCCACGTGGTGCACCGTGCCGTAGCCCCAGGAGCCCTCGTGCATATTGGGCTCGGTGTAGAGATCGATGTACTCGCCGTGGTCGGCGCCCTCCGCCGCCCGGAACCGCATCCAGTCGCCGTCCTGCGCTGTGGGCTCCGTGTCGATCTGCTTGTAGCCCATCAGTTCCAGGACGTCGGCCGTGAGGCGGGCGTTGTGCGGCTGGATGGTGACGCCGTGGAAGCCGCGCAGGGCGTGCTCGGCCGGGACCGGACCGTCCTCCCAGGGCTCAATGTCGGAGTCGCCGGTAATAAGCTCCAGGGGCTGGCCGTCGTGGTCTTGCAACTGGATGACGGTGCGACCAAAGCGCTCGGTCACCGGATACAGCGTCACCTCATCGAAGCCGTCGAGCCGGTCGACCCAGTAATCGACTGAGCCCTCGGGAATGGTAAAGGCCGTGGCTGTGGCCTGGCCGCGTCCCACCTGCCCCTTCTGGATGCTATGATGCGGCTTGAAGGTGATGACGGATCCGGGCGTGCCGGTCTCGTCGGCGTAGTAAAAGTGGTACATCGTCGGCCCCCGAAACACCTTGGACGGATTGTTGAACAGAACCGTCTGCTTCACGAGGCGCAGGCCGAGGACCCCGGTGTAAAAGTCGATGTTTTCCTGGGGATCGTGCGCGTAGGCCGTGACGTGATGGATACCCGATACGTGATCGCTCATGGTGTGAAAAGTCGTTCGTGAATCGCTAACGGATGGGGAAGCGGAAGCGCTTCCAAACAGCCTCCGAAACACGAGGCCGAAGTTGGGCGCCCCGCGACGGGCCGCGGTCTCGTGCTCGGCCCGAATGAGTGACGGTGCTCCGTTCCGTTCGTGCCGGACCACCGGGCCATGCATGGAGACAGACAGCCCTCCGGCTGACAGGGGAGAACCGGGCACGTCGGAACGCGAATCCCTCCTCTACGAATGTCCGCACGGACCGGTGGAATAGCAAATGGAACGGGTCGAAGGACGTCGTTTGTGCCGGTCCTCCTCTCCAATTTCGGGGAACGCCCCACAACGCGCTCTGCCCATATGAAGGGGACGGCGCCGACATGCTCGCTGAGCCGAAGGACCGGCGGGTTCTCCCATCGCGACTGCGCCCCGCCCCGAACCTCCAGACTTTCGGGGAGGAACTGGCTGCCGGACCGCTTTCATAGTCAGCCGGTGAAGCTCCGGTTTTTCTCCTGACGCCTGAATAATGGTCATTCTGAGCGGGCTAGGAGGCCGGTCAAAAAGGGGGCTGTTTCGATTCCGTCCAGGTAGAACCGCGGAGCGTTTCGGTTTTCCCCTCAGAATTCGACGCTCGTGATTTCGTGGGAACTGAGGGGGAGCGATCCTCCATTTCCCCTCTCGACAGGAGGGCCCCGGGGAACTGTTCTGTGACGGGGACCATCTGCCCGGTTGGTTGTCCAAATGGAAAGAGCGTGTCGATTATTTCGAGACCCGCTCGCTTGAAGTTCACCACTGCAGCGGTCAGCAGGGCTTGCAGTTCGGTCTTCTTCTGCCTGAGGTATCGCCCAAAACGCAGCCCATGGACCTGTAGCAGTTCCGAAAGTTTGCGCTCGACCTTCGGGCGCTTGCGGTGGCGCTGATCAAACTCTCGGTTTCGTTGTAGGCCCGCCCCTCTTCGACGAGGTCCTCGTGGTAGTGAAGGGTGAGGGACCGGCCATTTTTTTGCCGATGTGCACTCCGATCGCAGTGGGCACTCTGCGCAAACGTCCCCGTCGAGCTGGAAGCGCCGAACAGGACGATCCTTGTGGTCACGCGCCTGATGGACCGTCTCGGTCGTTTGGCCCGCCGGGCACACCGCGCGCCCTTTTGCTCCTTTTTCCAGGTCGATCTCAAAATCGGTCTTATCGAACTTCTCTCCGCTACCGCCTGTCCCAGTTGGTAGCTTCGCGACTACCTCAACCTCTTGATCCTGAAAGGCCTCCTTCAAGGCGACACGCAGGTCCGGGCTCCCGTAGTGACTGTCCCCAATGAGTACCGACGGGGCTTGCCCGAATCGTTCTTGAACCTGACCGACCAGTTCCTTGGCGGTGGCAGCATCGTGCTGATTGCCCGGCCCGACGGCCCCCCAGTGATAAACTCGCTGTCGACGGCTTCACTGATGTGAACCTTGCACCCATCAAACCGGGCTGAGAAGGACTCTCGCCCGTGGCGCATCTCCGGACCGTGGAGATGATCCGATCAGTCGCCACTCCTCGTCGAATTTGCGGGTCTCCTCTAAGGCCGCCTCCAACAGCCTCTTCCCCCCATCTTGCAACAGATCATACGTGTCTTGCACGGCCGCCGCCCCAGAAATGTGCGAGGAACCGGTGGCCTGCGGCTCACCGGGGGCGACAACGCCCGCTTCGGTCGCTATCTCCGCCAGGCGATCAAATACTTGGCCCTCCAGTTCGGGCACGATCAGTCGACTCCGAAAGTGACTTAGATTCGAGTCGGGAATCTCTCCAATGTCCATCGGCAGCCGAAGCGCGTGCTGCCAGCGGAGATCGAACTGAAGCTGCTCGGTTGCCTCCCGATCACCTGCGTCTTCGTGGCGCTGAAGCGAAAGAATCCCTGCCATCAGCGATGGTGGCAAACTAGTTTGCCTGGCGCGAGGGGCAGCCCTCCTCCGCGTACCTCTTTCGCGAAATCCTCGTCCCGAAGCAGGCTCGGCCAGGCAATCTCTGTGACCTTTTGAGATTAATCACCGGACGCCGTCCCGATGCCGGTGGGCTTTCTGGTGCGGAAGAAAGTCCTTTCCGGCCTCGAAGAAATCGGCGTCTTGGAGAGCTGGAGGCAGGGAATCTCAGATTCCCAGGAAGATCTCAGTCGATTTCTTCACAGGGGCCCCTTGCGGGTCATCCCACGTGGCCGCGATCTTTTTCGTGCGTTTTTGGATCCAGCCAAAAACGCACACCCACTGCTGAAACGGAGCGAGAACTCAAAAAGAGAACACCAACGTCCTGCGGTTAATCTCATAATCCGACACAGATTGCCAAGTTCATGGAGAATCCGGTATATTGAGTCCGGATCCATCTTGCGGGCCACCTGGGGGGAGACGTCCATCAGGTCCCGCTAACAGGTCCCGCTGATACTCGCGCTGGCTCATCACGGGCCGAGTAAGACAGCAGTTCAGAAAACGAACAGGGGCGACGCCGTTCAGCCTCGCAAATCTATGAAAATCGGCGCTGAATGTATAGCACAGGGCGACTTTTTGAACAGCCTCCTAAGCCGACGGCTACCACCCGCCCTCCTCCCGCTCCGACGTTTCCGCCTCCTCTTCCGCCTCTGAGGGCACCTCGAGGATTTCGATCTTCACCGTCACGACGCCCTCCTGAATCATTGCAAGCTCTTCCGCCGCGGCCTTCGACAGGTCGATGATGCGATCGTCGGCGTACGGCCCCCGGTCGTTGATGCGCACCTCGACCGATCGTCTCTCCTCGGTGCCGACGCGAGTGACGCGCACGACGGTGCCGAACGGAAGGCTCGGATGCGCGGCCGTCATGTCGTCGGGATCGAACGTCTCCCCATTGGCCGTGGTCTCCCCAGCGAAATCATCGGCGTAGTAACTGGCCTCCCCGCGCGGGTCATCGAGAAGTTCGCTCCGGGAGTCCCCGCTGGAGACACAGGCGGTTATCGCGGCGAACACGGCGAGGCCGTTCAGGCTGACGAGAAGGAAACGAAACGCATGGCGAGAACGGCGCGCGGGCCCCATGAACAGAACGGAACTGGGTGCAAAAGAATCAGGAATGCCGATCAGGGGTTGAACCGCCGAAACTGCCCTGAGACGCTGCTGAGGCGGATGCGCCTTTCTCACGGTCTATTTCAAAGTGCCCTCAGCGCCTACAAACACCGATTCAACTCAACCCCTGATTCGCATCAGGAATAAGGTGACGGCTTTTAGACGCACGGTCCCGGAAAAAGATGCATTCTATCGATCCGGGACAACGATCCGTTCTCGGAATACGTTTGTGTAGTAGTGCAGCGCGTCGTAAATCCTTCGACAGTGAGCCAAAGCCTTTTTTGATAAGAATGCGTTCTACGACTTCTGGACGTCGGATCGCTACTGGATCGGCGCCCAGCACAGGTGCGTCCGGCGTCGACGAGGGGCGTCCTCGATAAACGTATCTGCCGAGAGACTTCCGCTTCGAAGCACTAGTTTCTCCCCTTCATCCCGCCCGATTCTCATGAGCTTCTACGACGGGCTCGTCTACGCCGACTTCGTCTTGGCCGTGGGATTTTTGGTGGTGGTTCCTCTGTTTCTGCTGTTTGCCTCGGCGCATCTGCCACCAGTGCGAAACCGCCTTCTTGTGTACTGGCGCGCGTCGGCGCTGTTGGGCATTACCGTCTATCTGTGGATCGGGGAAGAACCGATGGGGTTTGCCACAGGGTTTGCGTCGCGCGCCCTCATTCCACTGGCGCTTTGGCGAGGCGACGCCCTGATGGTCCTTCGGGGCCGGTCCATCCCCGCGCTGGAAAGCTGGCAGGCGTCGCTGTATCGGTATTGGCGAGAGGCAGCCATTGCCTACAACGTGATTGGACTCGTCTACATGCTGCCCCTCCTGTCCTGCCTGGGGACGGAAGTCGGCCCCCGCTGCGAGAGTTGGTACGGACCGCCCCAGCAGTACGCCGAGTGGCTCCACCCGAGCGTCGAGCCCATTTGGCTGACCCGCTACGGATGGGTCGCCCTGGGCGTCTATGCGGCCTATCTTCTCTCCACCGCCGTCCGTCTGCAACGAGATCTGCTGGAGCGGCGCGCTTCCAATTCCTGACTCGCGAGCACATGGGCGATGTCTTTCCGGTACCTACCTGCCTCGATGTCGCCGGGACATGGTATCACCGTTCCCCCGATCGACATCGCGGGCAACGCCCTCATCGCTGCGCCTGCAGCTCGGATCGTAGGGCCGAGGCTTCTTCAGTTTGCCTTCGCCCGATGGGAGTCCCGATACGGGAATCCCCTCCTTTCCGTATCCGCCCTGTGACCCGTTCCCTGCGCTGCAGCATCGCGCAGTAGTCCGTTGGGAGTCAGTCAACAGCCGCGCACGTAAAGATCTTGGCAGAGTCCGGCCGTCGGTGAGACGCGTAGCCGGTGAGGGCGTACAGACTTGCGGTCTCGATGTGCATGTGCATCCATCGTTTGTGTCATGTCCCTTGCGTGGTCGCCCTGGATGAACGGAGCGGTTCTGGTTTTGCTCTTCTGTTTCGCTGTTGGCGCCGTCCACCCGGACGTGCTTCGGGTGGGGGCCTTTTCGACGCAGGATCCCTCTCAGTCTACCCCGGCGGACTGGCGGTCCCTCTCGCTTGCAAAGGTGGACAACCAGACCCAGTACGACCTCGTCCGTTCGGACAGCGGGGTCGTGGTGCGGGCGCGGAGCGCGGGCGGCGCATCCGGGCTCGTCACCGAGCGTCGCATTGACCTGACGGACTATCCCATCCTGGAGTGGCGCTGGAAGGTGGACGGGGTCGTCGAAGACGGAAATGCCCGGACGAAAGACGGCGACGACTACCCGGCCCGCCTCTACGTCACGTTCGACTACGACGATCTCGGCTTTGTCGACCAGGTCAAGCTACGGGCCCTCCGGGCGTTCGGCTATGACGACATCCCGACGCGGGCGCTCAACTACATCTGGGCCAATCAGGTGGATCGCCACGCCGTCCTGGAAAATGCGTACACCGACTGGGTGATGATGGTGGCCGTGCGCAGCGGGTCGGACGACGCGGGCCGGTGGGTGCGCGAGCGGCGGAACGTGCTCGACGACTACCGGGCCGCGTTCGGCGGCGATCCGCCGCCGGTGAACGGGGTGGCGATCATGACCGACACCGACAACACCGACGGCACGGCGACGGCCTACTACGGGGACATCGTGTTTCGGGC
>CAZSBW010000150.1:0-6672 GCA_964604815.1 uncultured Salinivenus sp.
ACCGGGGCGTGAGGGTGGCGACGGGCAGGATCATTTCCTGCATCGAGGCGCCGCCGTGCTGCAGCGTGTCGCGGTACAGGTTCTCGTAGTGATGGAAGTTGGTGGGGTAGACGAAGTAGTAGTCCTCCTTCGCGAAGATGTAGTTCGTGTTCATGCCGTACCGGGGCAGTCCATAGTCCTCCGGGTCCTGGATGAAGATGGCCTCTTCCTCGTCGCACTTCAGGTTGCGGCCGTACTTGTAGCGCAGGGCCGTCGACGTCTCGCGGTCGCCGATGACTTTGGAGGACTGGAGGCTCCGGATTGCGCCGTGGTCGGTGGTGAGAATCACGGTGCAGTCCGTGTCGGCAAGGGTGCGCAGGCTGTCGTACAGCCATGAGTGCTCGAACCAGGTGCGGGTGAGCGCCCGATAGGCTTCCTCGTCGGGGGCCTCCTTGAGTACGTCCGATTCGGAGCGGCTGTGGGCGAGGATGTCGATAAAGTTGACGACGACGGCGCTCAGGTCGTGTTGCGTGAGGTTGGTGGCCTGCTGGGCAAACTCTTCGCCTTGCTCGCCGGTGATGAGCTTGTCGTAGCGGATGTTCAGGTCGCCGTGGTGGTGGCGGTCAAGGAGGTCGTGGAGGAAGGGCTCCTCGTGCTGGTTGCGGCTGTGTTCGCTTTCTTCGTCCGTCTCCCACGCGCCGGGGAAGCGGTCCACGAGGGCAGCCGGCAGGAGGCCGCTGAAGATGGCGTTGCGCGAGTAGGGCGTGGCCGTGGGGAGCAGGCTGTAGTAGTAGTCCGTCTCGATGGAGAAGTGGGAGTGCAAAAGTTCTCCGAAGGTCCGCCACTGGTCGTAGCGCAGGCAGTCGATGACGAAGAAGATGACCGGGGCGTCGCCGAGTTCGGGGAGAACGAACTGCGGGATGACCTCATGGGAGAGCGGAGGGCGGTGTTCGTCCGGAGCGTCGTCGGCGTCGGCGATCCAGTCGGGGTAGCGGCGCTCGATGAAGGAGCCGAACTTGCGGTTGGCCTCCTCGAACTGATCCTGGAAGATCTGGCGTGCGCCTTCGTCGCCGGACAGCTCCCGGTCGTAGTGTACCAGTTGGCGGTAAAGGGCCGTCCAGTCGGCGTGCGACAGCGACTCCCGGAGCCGCTGCGAGATCTCGTTGAACGATTGCAGGTACTCTTGAGAGAGCGTTTCCTGGCGAAGCTGGGTTTGCTCCAAGAGCCGCTTGCAGGTAAGGAGGATCTGGCTCGGATTGACGGGCTTGGTGAGGTAATCGCTAATCTGACTCCCCAGGGCCTGCTCCATGAGGTCTTCCTCTTCGCTTTTCGTGACCATGACCACCGGGAGTTCCGGGCGTACTTCCTTCATGGCCTCCAGTACCTCCAGGCCCTCCATGCCCGGCATTTGCTCGTCGAGGAGCACGACGTCGAACGGCGTTTCACGGACGAGGTCGACGGCGTCGGCTCCGTTCGAGGCGGTCTCCACCTCGTAGTCTTTGTTTTCGAGGAAGAGCACGTGCGAGCGGAGCAGATCGATCTCGTCGTCCACCCAAAGGATTTGTGGGGAGGTCATCGGCTAAGTACGGAGCAGTCGCGTGTAGAAGGGCAAATGAGGGACCGAACGGGTGAGACGGGGACGGGCCGAACCGCGTGTTGGGGGCGGCCCCCTCCAACGCTGTCGAAGGGACTATTCTGTACCTGCCGGCCCGGGAAACGTTCTATGCGAGGCGTTGGAACGTTCTCCGGTTGAGCATTAGAACGCTACGTGGAGCGCAGTCCGCAAGTGGGGAGGAGAGGTTCCGGTCATGAACGCCTGCGTTTCGACCCCCGTACGTTCCCCTTTGATTTCTCCGTTTGTTCGATGTCAAATAAGTCCATTGGTCTTTCCGACGAGTTACACGAGTACATGCTGTCCGTATCGCGCCGCGAGTCGGCGGTGATGGAGCGCCTGCGGGCCGAGACCGCCGACCATCCGAAGGCTCAGATGCAGATTGCCCCGGAGCAGGCCCAGTTCTTCCAGTTTCTGCTGCGCCTCATCGGGGCGCGGCGCACGCTTGAGATCGGCGTATTTACCGGCTACAGCGCCCTGGCCGTGGCGGAGGTACTTCCGCCCAGCGGCACGATTGTGGCCTGCGACGTTAGCGAGGAGTACACTGAGGTGGCGCGCCGGTACTGGAAAAAAGCCGGCGTGGCCGACCGGGTCGACCTGCGCATTGCGCCGGCCGCGGAGACGCTCGACGCCCTGCTGGACGACGGGCAGGCGGGGACGTTCGACTTCTCGTTCATCGACGCCGACAAGGAGACCTACGACACCTACTACGAGCAGTCCCTGAAGCTGCTGCGGCCCGGGGGCGTGATTGCGCTGGACAACGTCTTTCGGGACGGGCGCGTAACCGACCCCGACGTGGAGGACGAGAGCGTACGGGCCATTCAGGCCCTCAACGAGAAGCTGCACACCGACGAGCGGGTGGACCTCACGATGCTTCCCCTGGCCGACGGCCTGACCCTGGCGATGAAGCGGTGATCCGGGGTTTGGGTATGTGAGTGTGTGGGTATGGGCGTTGTGCAGACCGGAGAGTTCGGTAACACCCGTTCCGGGACATCGGTAACAGGTGAAAACGCTATCAATAAGGGATTTCCGATTCGATCACGCGAACTTTTTTATGGCAAAGGTAGACCTCCCATTCCGGCGAAGAGCGGTCTCCGGAACGCTCTGCGTCCTCCAGGCCGGAGCAGTTTCAGCACGACATCGAAATCACAGCCCCTCATCCGAAAGGACCTCTTGCAGTCGATCGCTGAGGTCAATCAGGTTGAAGGCGTGCATGTAGTGGAGAATGGCGGTTTTGAGGCGCCATCGGACGTAGGCCGCGGCGTCGCGGTACGGGGCCACATTGTCGTAGAGCCGCTTCCGGGCGGTCTCCATCGCCGGGCGCGTCCACACGTAGCGGCTGCCGGTGTCGACCAGCCAGCGTCGTCGCTCTTGGGGGAGATCCTCAAACGCCCGGCCCTCCTCCTCCGCCGAGAGCCACTTGCGCCAGCGTCCGCTATCGACGACGGCGTTGCGGAGCGTCTCGGGAAGGCCCGAGGCTTTGTCCAGGCGCGTCTCCAGGGCCACCAGGTCGTGTAAGGCCTCGGCCTCGACGACGGACAGGCCCGGCCCCACGTTGGCGCCGCCCATGCCGCTGACGGGGTAGGCCTCCGGGGCCGCCACGTCGTCGGTGTAGTGGCCCTTCAGCAGGGCGCCCAGTTGCTGGGCGGCGGCCGTCGTGAGGCGGCGGGCCCGGTCGGCGTCGAAGCCTTCCCCGGCGAGGGTCGTGCCGACATCGCCCACCACGAAGGAGGGAGCGGGCAGGTCGTGGGCCGCAAGCGCCTCGTCGAGCCGGTCCAGGAAAGCCCGGAAGCGGTCCTCGCTTTGGAGGCCGCCGCTCACCTCTTCCGTGCCCACCTCGTAGGCGACGGGCGGTTGCCCCGCGGCCCGGCGCGCGTCCTCGGCGTGGTGCATGAGCGCCACGGTCCGTTCGACGATGGTGTCGATGGGAACGGGGGCGTCGGGGGGCAACCGGCGGTCGACGGTGGGGTCGAGGTGAAGCAGGTCGTATCCGGCCTCTACGCAGGCGGTGATCGAGCGTTTGACCTCGCTCATCGTCGCTTCGTAGTCGAGGTCCTGTCGCCGGTGCGTGTCTTTTTTCCAGGGGCCGCCGTGGTCGAGGCCCAGCAGCACCGGCACGTCGAGGCCCAGTCGCTCGGCTTCATCCGCAATGAATTCGGCGAGCGACGACGGCGTCCATCCGGTGTAGCCGCCGTCGCGGTCCACCTGGTTGAGGGTGGCGGCGTAAAGGAGCGGTGTGTTCGCTTCCTGGGCGGCCAACAGGGCGGCCCGGGCCACGGCCTCGGAGTTGGGGCACACGGCCAGCAGGGTGTGGCACGGGCCGGGGCGGGCGGCGTCGGCCAGGGGGCCGCGGAGCAGCTCAACCAGGAGGGCGGCCGCGGCGGTCTCGGTCTGCTCGACGGCGGCGCGAAGGCGGGCGGCGAGAGTCATGACGGAAGGACCATCGTCGGACGAACTAGGATCGTATCAACTGCCCGTTCGGAGCAAAGTTTGATGACAGGGGACGAATCGCCGCAGCGGGGGATTCGGACGGGCTGGGCCCGAGGGGCGAGCGGGGCCGGGAACGCAGCCCCCGCTCCTGCGGTAGCAGCCGATCCTGGTTGTGTCCTCGTCCTTTCTAACGCGTCCCCGTGTCGTTTCTCAATCCGTTTGCGCTCCTGGCGATGGCGGCGGTGGCCGTGCCGCTCTTTCTGCACCTCTTCAACCTGCGCCGGCCCACGACGGTCGACTTCAGCTCGCTCGACTTCGTGAAGGAGCTTCAGGAGACCGCCGTCCAGCGCGTCCGGATCAAGGAGTGGCTGCTGCTGGCCCTTCGTATGCTGGCCATTGCGTGCCTGGTGCTGGCTTTTGCCCAGCCCACCCTTACCGGCGACCTGGCAGGCGTGGGGGCGTCGGTGCGCACCGCCCACGGCCTCGTTGTGGACAACTCGCTCTCGATGGACGTGGACAGTGAGGAGGGCGGCCCGGCTCTTGCCCAGGCGAAGCGGCGGGCGCGAGGCGTGCTGGATGCGGTGAACGACGGAGACGAGGTGGTGGTGTGGCCCACGGCCCGAAGCAGTGAGGGGGAGCCGTCGCTCGGGACGAACGTGAGCGTTGCCCGGGAGGCCCTGGCCAATCTGGAGACCCGGCCCGGCGCTGCGTCCCTCGCCCAGGCGACGGGGCAGGCGGCGACGTCCGTGGCGGAGTCGTCGGCGCCCCGACAGGTCGTCTACGTGATCAGCGACGGGCAGCGCAGCACGCTCGGCGACTCGGTGGCCACGCAGGTGCCGGACGGCGTGCAGGTGCGTTTCCTGCCGGTTGGGACGCGCGCTCCGGCCAACGTGAGCGTTCGCGACGTGAGCGTGACCAGCCGCATCGCCGAGGTCGGGCAGCCGGTCGAGGTTGAGGCGACGCTCGTGAACCACGGGGACGAGACGCTGACCAACTACGTGGCCAGCGTGTATCTGGACGAGAAGCGCGTGGCGCAGACGACGACCACTCTGGAGCCGGACCTCGAAACGACGGTCTCCTTCACCGTTACGCCCCAGCAGCGCGGCTGGCTGACGGGCGCGGTTGTGACGGAGGACGACGACTTTCCGGTCGACGATCGGCACCACTTCACGCTCAATGTGCCGGAGGAGCGGCGGGTGGTCGTGGTGCGGGGCGAGGGGCAGCAGACCCGGTACGTGGACCTCGCGCTCTCGTCGGAGATGATTGCCGACCGGATTGCGTTTCGCACGACGGCCATCGAGGAAACGGAACTGGCCTCGGCCGAACTGGGAAGCTACGATGCGGTGATCCTCGTGGGGCCGCGCTCGCTGTCGAGCGGGGAGGTGGATGCGCTCGTCCGATACGTCAACCGCGGGGGCGGTGTCCTGCTGTTTCCCAACGATCGAGGAGAGGCCGCGACGTACAACGCCCTCCTCGATCCCCTCAACGCGGGAACCGTGCGCGGCTTCAGCGGGTCGCCCTCCGGCCCCCAGACCGTTGCCTCCTTCGAGCGGGTGGACCTGCGGCATCCTCTGTTCGAGGGGGTCTTCAATCAGGACCGCCGCTCGGACGCCGAGGTGGAGCAACTGGACATCTACCACGCGATGAACTTTCGTCCCTCCGGTCGGTCGGGGCAGACCCTCATCGAGCTCTCCAACGGCTTTCCCTTCCTGCACGAGGTGCGGCACGGGGGCGGGGTTCTGCTCGTGGCGGCGGTGGGGCCGACGCCGCAGTGGAGCGACCTGCCGGTGCGAGGATTCTTTATTCCGCTGCTCTACCGGTCGGTCTACTACCTGTCGGCTGGGGCGTCGGTGGCGGGGGAGCAGCTGGTGGCGGGCACGCCGGGCGAGCTGCGCGTCACGGGCCTTCCCCCGGGCACGTCGCTTCGGCTGGTGGGGCCGGAGGGAGGGGAGGTGGCGCCGGAGCAGCGCAGCCTTTTCGGGGCGACGCTCGTGGAGGTGGGGCGCACCCTGGACGAGCCGGGCATCTACGACGTGCGGGCCGGGGAGCGCGTCGTGCGCCGGGTGGCCGTCAACGTCGACCCGGCTGAATCAAATCTCCGTACCACCACGCCCGACAGTGCCGCGTCGGCCCTCCGGGAGGTGCTTGGGGTGCCCGTGCGTCCCCTTGCGGGCACCGACGCGGAGGGGGTGGCCGAGACCCTGCGTACCCAGCGCGCCGGCACGGAAATCTGGAACGTCTTCTTGGGCCTGGCGCTGCTTCTTCTCCTCATCGAGATGCTGGTTGCCAGCCAGTGGCGGCCCGAGACGGCGGCCTCCTGAAGCGAATTCCGAGGGGGCACACAGGGACGAGGCCCTTCCCCGCGGTCCCGAGGCACACCGATCCGAACAGCGGGGCCGGGCGATCGGGTGTCAAAAACTCGGGCCGAGCGACCGGGGCTCGGCTGTCGCTGTTCTCGTCCCTTTCGGTGGAGGTGGGGGCCACGGCGGTTGCCCGATCCGGATGCCGGTGCAAGGAGCCGTGTCGCCCGATGAAGCACTTGACAAAGAGACGCCTGATACTGAATATGTGAATCAAATTAGGTTTTAAAATATCAATGATGTGTTTGGGGTCGGATCGGGTGGATCTCGCTAGATCTATTCTTTCCAGGG
>CAZSBW010000151.1:0-6667 GCA_964604815.1 uncultured Salinivenus sp.
GCTCGTCCACGCCGTAGCGGAGCAGCAATTTCCAGAGCATGGGCGTAAAGGGCGTGTCCGGCGCGATGCGGCGCAACTCCGCCCGGTCGCCGGTCGAGAGGTCCCCTTTTTCGGGATGCAGCCGGTCGGCGATGGCGTCGGCGGCGTCTACCGGAGACAGCCGTGTATCGCCGGTCTCCTCGGCGGTCGAAGACGTCGTCTCGGCGTTCATGACGTTGCGGGTTGGTTTGCGGAGGTGTTGGAGGAGGTGTAGGGGGCGGATTCGAAGACCGAGCGGGCCTGGCCGTAGAACACAGATCGCGCCCGGCTGCGGGCCCGCCATTGGCGCGCGTCGGCGATTGGTGTACTTCGCTCGGCGTCCGCGAAGACCGGCTCGGCCAGGTCCCAGAGGATCGACTCCCAGTGCGCCTTCGCTTCGGTTTCGTCCAGGTCCTGCTCGACCGACGCCCAGAGGGCCTCAAAGAAGCGGTCGTCCACCGCACGGTCGAACCGATCGAGCCAGGGCGCCACATCCTCGTAGTCTACGTCCTCGCCCTCCCCGCTGCCGAGCAGGATGGAGATGGCGGGGTAGAGGAGGCGGCTTTGCACGTCGTCGGCCCGCTTCACGCGCGCCTTCGCTCGCTTGCCGATGCGTTTCCGCTCAGACTCGCTGCCGAAGAGGCGTTTTCTGGCCTCGTTCGGAACGAAGAGGACGCGGCGGTGGAGGCCTTCGGTCTTGCCCTGCCCTCGGACGAGCGTCTGGGCAATCACGTAGGTGCCTTCGTCGTCCCCCGCTTCGAACGTGAGGGCCGGGGGCCGAGCATACGTGCCCCCAAACAGGATGTCCTGGAGAAGCTGATAGGTAAAGCCGGAGCCGCCCACCGTGAGGGCCTTCGCATCGCCCTTGTCAACGGGCGTCCAGGGATCCTGCGTGATGCCGTTGAGGTCGTCGGGCGCGTCGATCCGTTGTCCTTTTGTGTTGGTGCGCCAGCAGGTGAGGTCTCCGTCGTCGGTGAGGCGAACTCGGCGGCAGATCTCGATGAAGTAGGGATCGCAGTCGTAGAGCCAGATTGCGTCGTCTTTCGACCCGTCCCAGTGCTCGGTCCAAATGAGGGCCGGTCCGTCGAGCTCGTACGATTCGGCAAGCCGGTCACGCTCGTTGAGTAGAACCTGGAGATCACGTCGGAACCGGTCGCCCCAGGACAGATCTGGAGCGAGCCCCATGAGGGGCCGGTTGCCGAACCCCCCGTTCATGCGCACGATGCCGTAGTTGCCGCGTCCGAGGAATCCCTCCATGGTCTGCAGGATGCAGAGGGCGTAGATCCAGTGCTCGGGGCGCGGGTGGGCAATCCGGTTTCGCTTCACGTCGTGATTCTTTGACGTGATAAGCACGTCCAGCCGGTCGGGCGTCGGGACGTCGGCCTTATAGCCCGCGTCGGTCAGGTCCTCTTCCGGTTCCGAGCTCTCGCCCGGCGTCTCCTCCTGCACGGGGGACTGAAGAAACCCCGGCTTCGTCGGGTCGTCCACGACGAGGTGCCACGCCGCTTCGCTGCCGTCGGCGAGGCCGACGAGCGCGTCGCGCCATCCTGCCGGATCGGGGGGGCGCTCGTCGTCCGCCTCGCGGGCCACGGCCATCGCAGCGAGCTGGACGAGGAAGCTGTACCAGGCCTGCTGCTGATGGGCCTGCAGCGCCTCGAAGCTCAGCACGTTCGCCGTTGAGAGCCGATCGAGAATTTCGGGGAGCGTCCGGTGCTCCACGGACTCATCCGGCAGCCGGACGCGGAAGAGGGCGTCGTCGAGAAGAGAATACGACATGACCCAGGCTGGACGATTCGAATCTAGCGGTGCCGCACTGGCGAGGAGGCAACCGAAGTGGGCTGATCCAGAAGAGCGGAAGGGAAGCGGTTTTTCGGGATCGTATGGTCCAACTCCCTGCCATTGGAGGCCCACACCCTCATCTGACACCCGGGCGGGCGCTCCACGTACAAAAACTTCTGCTCTCCGGCATTGGCAGGATCGAGGAGATGTTCAAACTCGTCGGCCTTCAGAAGGCAAACGCATTCCGTTCCGTAGACGAGGGCCAAAAACGCCCTCGCGTACATTGCTACCTCCCGGCCGAGATCTGTCCAGAGTGTCTCCAGTTCGTCGGGAGCAAAACCGTATTGCTGGGGCGCGCGATCACGATTTGAGTAGCCGAGATAGCAGTACACACCTCCATTGATTCGAAGGTGGTCGGGCGGATCAAGCCATTTCAGGTTTGCGCCGTTTTTGGAAAGCCGTCGGTAAACCGGTCCGACGAGTTGATCTCGTTTCGAAAAAGACATATGATGTACGTGCTGCGTCTACTGGTACTGTGGCGTAGCAACTGTCTCTGAGGCAGTAATCCGGGCTCGCCAGCTGCGACTGGCGGGCCTTTTTTTGTTGTCTCCGCTTGTGGCGGAGCTACCGTGTGCTCAGATGCACAATTAGGTCTATCCGCTAAGATAGCGGAATCTGCTCTCTTCGCTAATAACAATTGCGTATAAGAGTAAACGGTTTCCGATTAGACCTCGCCGCTCATTCTGAGTGTCCATCATTCATTTTTTCTTCATCCAATTACACCTTTCGCTTTTGCTCAAAGGTCCGGACGGCCGTGTCCACGCCGGCTGTCTTTGCGGCCTCGAACAGTTCGTCGAGCCGTTGCCCAATGGCTTCCGTGTAGCTGGCGTCTCCACACGTGTCGCAGACGAGAGCAGGCACCTCCTTCACGACGAGCGTCGTGCCGTCGCCCTCCATCGTTTTCGTAAAGGTGGACACCTCAAGCCGGCCCTCCGGACAGACGATGCAGGGGCTGCTCTCCACGTCGTCCAATTCCGCCACGTATTTGTCGGGTCGGTCCAGGTCGTTTTCCATGGGAATGCGCTCTGCCAGAAATGCACTTGGGCGGGAAGGTTTACGAATTGCGTTCGGCGGAGCGGCGCATACGAAATCGTTCCACCTCGTCCTCCAGCATCTGACGAGGTCGCTTTACCACGCTCAACGATCGGGGCTAACAAACCTAAGCGACATGCTCAACTCGAATCTCAGATTGAAGACGCGAGCTGGACTCGATCCTCTAAGTCCTCAGCGAGCTCGTCGTACGTTCGAATCGACAGGCTCGACGACCCTACGAGTACCTTCTGACGAAACCAGTCGAACCGATGCTGCTCCCGATCACTGAGAAAAATGCTCCGTCCAATAATTAACGCAGGATGGAGCAGGGGCTGCATGGTGCCGAATTCCTCTTGAAGTGCAAGGTGTGTGGCCTGGGTTTGGAGTTCGCAGACCCAATCAACGAGTTGACTGAACCCAGTAAGAAACCGGTTCGCCCAGTACGACGACCTTCGTCCCTGATCCGCAAACACGCTGTTTCGACTTGCATCCTCGAGTTCAATGATCGTAAATCGTCCTTGTGTGGTGTCACCAACCAAAATGTCGGCCTGATAACGCCCAAAAATTTCGTGCTCGTAGGCGATGCTGTCGGGACGGACGAGATCTGGGCTAACCGTTCCGAGCCAAGCCGTAAGTTGGGGACGGTCCCGAAAAAACGGAAAAAGATCGTCGCGCTCCTGAAGAGAGGAGGTCGTATCGAGCAGCTCCCGAAACTCGCGGAGTTGCACCGCGATCGTCGAGAGATCAATCGAGACAGAGGTGAAATTGCTCATTGAAGCGTTCGCCTCCGAAGCGTGCTGCTATCGTTCTCTCGTTAGATCCCGATAGAATCCAATTCGGCCTTTTCGTGCAATCTCACGCACGGTTAGTTTTTGATCTGATTCGTCCACAATCAACCGCAGATCAGGAGATAAGTCAATGACCCACAGGTTGTCTACATCACGTACGTCTCGTCCGGATATTGCCTTTCGTTTTGAGGCAGGAATCGAAAAAATGCCGCCGCGCTGAAGGCGCCCCACCATTTCGTCGAAGCGTCGCTGCTCCCTCTCGTCGAGAGAGTTGTATTGCTGGCTGATCCGCTGATGAAAAGCGACTTCGTCCGCCATGGCGTGTTGGGACTCAAAGAAAGGGATGAAGGTTATTCGCATGTACAGGTTTGAAAGAGCGAGAGATCCAACCTAAACGTCTTTCCTGCCTCTCTACTTCGAATCGATTCTGAGACCAAAACGGTCGTATTGAAACGACCGCCCCTCAAAAGCGAAACGAAAGCCGCCCTCCACCGCCTCAACGCGTTCGGCCGTCAGGTCCTCCGGCTCCTCGTCGATCTGCCACTCGGTGACCGTCAGTTCTGCGACGGCGTGGCCGAAGGGGCCGTCCATCGGCTCGGGGAGGTCGACGTGGTAGTCGTCGCGGCCCAGCCGGGTTTTGACATTGTCCAGGTCGTCGGCAAATTCGGTGCGGCCGAACGTCTCGTCCCGATCGATCGTCACGAAGCCGGCCGTCTGCCGGTCGGCCCGGCGCTTGCCGAGAATGTGTCGTTCGTGGGCGGTCCACTGATCGCCGCGATGCTCGACAATGCGGTGCAGGCGGGCCGGATGTGTGCCCCGCTCGACGAGTGCGCGGTTGTCTTCCGGAATGTGCCAGGGGGCCGCGTTCTCGTCCTCCAAGATTTGCCACGTCGCCTCCAGCACGCGCAGGTCCGGGTAGACGGTCCCGAGACCGTAGTCGCCCTCCCAGCCCTTCCCCTCGCTCGCAATGGCGGTCCCGAGGTCGCGCTCCTCGGGTGTGAGGACGACGCACCGGGCCGCCTCGATGCCCGCCGGGCGCTCGCGCTCGTGCCGGTGCAGGCGCCCGATGCGCTGGAGCAGCACGTCGATGGGGCAGAGGTCGGTGATCATCAGGTCGGCGTCGATGTCGAGCGACTGCTCGACGGTTTGCGTGGCCACCGCCACGCGGCCCGTGCCGGGATCGGGGCGTGGCCCCTCCCCGAAGACGGTTTCAATGCGCTCGTCGAGACCCTGCCGGTCGTCGGGGGCGAAGCGGGAGTGATGCGGGGCCGGCGTCCCGTCCACCCCGAACAGAAGATCTGGATTGTCGACCTCGTCTTCGAGGGCGCGCTGCGTGGCGAGGCAATCCGCCACCCGGTTGCGGAGGACGAGCACGCGAGCGCCGTCACGGGCCTGCTCGGCGGCAAATTGGGAAACGACTGCCGGGTCGCCCGCAATCGGGCGGGGATCGGGGACCACCGTTTTCTCGGTGCCCGACGACGCTTCGTGCCGGGTCGTCGGGTCCGTGCGGGAGGCGTCGACGTGGGTTATGAGCGGGTAGTCCACGTCCTCGGCGGCGTCGGGCTCTGGGGGCTCTTCCGCCCCATCGGTCGTGAGGCGGACGCGGGCGGCGGTGCCCAGCGTGGCGGACATGAGCAGGGCGTGCCCGCCGGCGGCGAGGTGCTGGTCGAGCACCCGGTCGAGCAGGTGGGTCATGTAGGCGTCCGAGGCGTGAATCTCGTCTACCACCAGGAAGTGCCGGAGCAGGGCCGCCGCCCGCATGTGGGCGTGGCGGACCTGCAGGGCCGACAGCAGCACCTGATCGACGGTGCCCACGACGATCGCCCCGGCGAGGTACCGCTTCGGGTGCTCGGCGGCCCACCGGCGTTCACGCTTCGCGTCGGTCGGGTCGTCGGGCCACTGCACGTCGAAGGACGGGAGGGGCACGCCCTCCACGGCGTCCGCCTTCAAGTAGCCGGGCACGGCCTGCACGACGGCTGGGGGCGTGCCGCCGCGCCGGGCGAAGACGCGGTCGGTCGCTTCGGCCACGCGGTCGTACAGCTGCGTGGCGGCGCTGCGGGTGGGCACGGCGAAGTACATGCCGTCCACGAGCCCGGCCTGGTAGAGCCGGAGGAAGCGCGCGATTGCGGCCTCCGTTTTGCCGGAGCCGGTGTCCGATTCGAGAACGGTGAGACTCCCGTTCTCGTGCAGCGGCGCCTCTAGCACGGCCCGCTGAATGTCGTGCGGCGTCCACTCGTCCTTCTCCAGCACGCCGTCGAATCCGACTGGGGAGGCGCCCAGATCCTGACGGGTAGACGACGGATCCAGGAAGGTCGCCTCGATGGCCTCGGTGGCGTTGGATCGAGCCCGGTCCATGTACCCGTCGAGGTCGGTGGCATAGTCAAAATACCGGCGGTCCGATCCGAGCCAGTCGGCGAGCGTGAGAACGCCGTTGAAGGCATGTTGGAGGGCCGCGTCGTCGGGAAACGGTTTCGCGCTCCCTTCGAACGCGCGGGGGAACCACTGCTGGACCCGGTCGGCGAGGCGACGGAGTTCGGCTTCGGGATCTCGGTCGTCGTTGGGGCGCCACCGGGCCGCTCGGAAGTCGCTCTTCGAGCACACAGGGGCCCCGTGGTGCGCGAACGTGGCCTGCAAGAAGCGAAAGAGAAGCGTCTGTCGATCGGCTTTTCCCGAAAACCAGTCCAGGACGACGGGAACGTTCAGCGCGTGCAGGTACTCGACGCTCGTCTCTGTGCCCGCGTCGATGAGTTCAATCATCGGCTGCACGTGTCCGGGACGGTGCCCACCGCCCGAAAATGCCTGATCCTGAAATCCGCGATTCACCTTCCCCGCATCATGAATCGCCGCCAGTGCCGACAGCCGGGCGATGTGAACGGGATCCAGGTCGTCCCAGCCGACGAGCGCGGCGAGGCGGGTGCGGAGGATCGTCCGCTGCAAGAGGGCTTCCGTGACGGCCGCCACGTCCGCCGAGTGGGCGAGGAGGGGGTGCC
>CAZSBW010000152.1:0-6632 GCA_964604815.1 uncultured Salinivenus sp.
GGACGCAAACAGCAGACGTTTGCAGTTGAAGCTCAACCCCTGATTCGCATTAGGGACGCATCGCCATGCGTCCTTACGTGTACGGAAGGGGGCAAAATGTACACCGAATACCCGCATTTGGTATAAGAGACTGTTTCGGTTTTTGGCGTCTTACCGATCCGTGAGAACGTATGCGAACACACGTTTCCGAATGGCTGGGGGCCGAATGCAGCCGAAGGCGACAACGGATTTCCAGAAACTCATTCACGTATCGGTTCCGCCCTGATGCCTGCGAGCCGTTTGGAACGAACGTAATCGAACGGGCGTCCCCGGCCTGCACTCGTCCCGTTCCGCTCGAATCCCCATCGTGTGAAATCAAAACAGCCTCCGAGCTCTCAACCAATCCGCGCCCGTTCGAGGCGATACAGCTACATTCCCCGTCTCAAATCCTGCATCCTGCAATTCCACACTCACAGAAGCGAGCCTGTTCAATTTGACGGGGGGGGCGCTAGTTCCTTGACCCGTCGTCGGGCTGCCGCGTCTGCCGCGTACAGGTCGTCGAGCGTGGGCGACCCGTTTCGGTCCATCGTTCCGAGGGTGTGCTCGATCGCGCGGGGAATGTCGGTGAACGAGATCTGCTCGTCAAGAAAAAGAGAGACAGCGGCTTCGTTGGCGGCATTGAGCACCGCCGGGGCCGTTCCGCCCGCGTCGAGCGCGTCGTAGGCGAGTTGCAGACAGGGGAATTTGTCGGTGTCGGGCTGTTCAAACTCCAGGCGGGTCAGCTCCGACCAGTCCAGTCGCTCGTGGGGGGCGGGCCAGCGGGCCGGGAAACTGAGGGCATACTGAATGGGCACCTTCATGTCCGGTACGCCGAGCTCGGCCTTGACGGCGCCGTCCGCAAAGGTGACCATCGAGTGCACAATGGATTGCGGATGCACGAGCACGTCGATCTGATCGTGTTCGAGGTCGAACAGCCACCGTGCTTCGATGACCTCCAGTCCTTTATTCATCATGGTGGCCGAGTCAATCGTGATTTTCGGTCCCATCGACCAGTTGGGATGGTCGAGGGCCTCCTCGACCGTCACGTCCTGGAACGTGTCGGCGGGCCGGGTGCGGAAGGGGCCGCCGGAGGCGGTGAGCACGACCGTCTCGATGGTCCGCTCCGCCTCGCCGGCCAGGCACTGAAAGATGGCCGAGTGCTCGCTGTCGACCGGCAGGAGCCGGCCGTCGCCCGCGTCGAGCACCTCGCGCACCAGCGGGCCGCCCACCACCATCGTTTCCTTGTTGGCAAGCGCCACCTTTTTGTCGGCGTCGAGCGCCGCCATCACAGGGGCGAGCCCCGCAAATCCGACGACCGCCGCCATTATGGCGTCCACGTCCGCGCGGGTGGCCACCGCACAGAGGCCCTCTTCGCCCACTCGCACCGTCACGTCCAGGTCCGAAAGCCGGTCGCGAAGGACCTCGGCCCGCTCGGCCGTTCCCACGGCCACGACCCGGGGCCGAAACTCGCGGACCTGTTCCGCAAGACGGTCCACGTTTGCGCCGCACGTCAGGGCGCGCACGTCGAATCGATCCGGAAAGAGCCGCACCACGTCGAGCGTCTGTGTGCCAATCGATCCGGTGGCGCCAAGTACGGCGAGGCGTTGCGGGGCGTCGTTCGAGGAAGGGGACGCGTCCGGAGAAGGCATGAAGAAAGGGAGCAATTCAGAAATACAAGAACGAAAGAGGCTGAAGCCGGCCCCAACGGGCTCGCCCACCTCATTGGCAGGCAAACTATTGGCAGGCAAACTTCCCATTCGGAAACGCGCCCCTACGGTGCGTCGTACGGGTTATATCCATAGAGGTCCCCAGCGCGCGGCCGACGCTGCTGAATCATTGTGTGCGTGCGCCGTTTGTGACACTCGTGATGCATCCTTCTTGAATTGTTCTCTGCTCTGTGCTTCGTTCATTGTCCTTCCCGTTGCGCGTCGGTGCGTTCCCTTTTTCCTCGTGCTGGGCCGGAATTGCGTTCCTCGCCGCCGGGCTTCTGGTCGTGCCGACGCTCGCGCCGCCGACCCATGCCCAGCAGGCCGACAGTACCCAGCTTCGGCGCTTTCGAGCGGCCGACGCGCGCCTTCAGGCCGGTAAGTTCGAGGAGGCGATTTCCATTCTCGAATCCCTCTACGAGGAATCACCCGGCAACTCGTCGTTCTACCGAAAGCTGAAGGACGCCTACGAGAGCGTCAAGCGGTACGACGACGCGCTGGATCTGGTCGAGGATCGTGCCGGCAGCAATCCCACGCCGGGGCTCCTCGCCGAACAGGCCCGTCTGTTGTACCAGAAGGGAGAGGAGAAGAAAGCCAGCCGGACCTGGAAAGAGGCCATTTCTCGTGCCCCGGACCGGACCAGCACGTACCGGATCGTGTACCAGAGCCTGGTCGAGACGCGTCGATTCAAGCAGGCCATCGACGTGCTCCGGCAGGCCCGCGAGACGCTCGACAACGACGCCCTCTTTCGCACCGAACTGGCCTACCTGTACGGCCTGGACGGCCAGCACGGCAACGCGATGGAAGAATACGTGGCCCTGCTCGACCGGTCGCCCGGCCGCACGGGTCTCGTCCGCAACCGGCTCCAGACCTTCGTCGAACAGGGCGAAGGCATCTCCGCGAGCGTCGAGGTCCTGAAGAAAGCCGTCGAGGATCACCCGCTCAATCCTGCCTATCGGGAGCTTTTGGCCTGGCTGTACATGAAGACGGACGACTACGAGGCCGCCTACGACGTGTACCGGGCCCTCGACCGCCTCCGGCAGCAGAAGGGGCAGGCGCTCTTTTCGTTCGCCCAGAAGGCGGCGGACGCCGACGAGCACCAGGTGGCCGTGAAGGCGTTCGAGGCCATCCTCGAACGGCACGGGGACGCCGACGTGGCCCCCAAAGCCCTGCGGGCCCTTGGCAGTACCTACCGCCAGTGGGCCGAGAGCGTACACGGATCGTCCCCGGTCCGCCTCGACTCCACGTCCCGCTACGACGAAGCGCGCGCGGCCTACCGCACCTTCCTGGAAGCATATCCGAATCACGAGGCGGTCCCCAAGGTGCTCGCTCAACTTGGAACCCTTCAACTGGACGTGTATCGCAACTTGGAGGCCGCGCAGTCGACCCTGGAAGAGGTCGTTTCCAAGCATCCCAACACGTCGGCAGCCAACGAGGCCCGGTACGACCTCGGCCGCCTCGCCCTCCTGCAAGGCAACTTCGAGCAGGCGCGGGTTCTGCACTCCCGCCTCGCCGAAAAACTCCGGAGCGGGGACCTCGCCGATCGAGCCCGCTTCGAACTCGCCCGTCTCCAGTTTTACCAGGGAGACTTCGACGCCGCCCTCACCCGCGCCCGTGCCACGAGCGCGAACACGTCCTCCGACGTTACGAACGACGCCATCGAACTCAGCGTACTCATTCAAGAAAATCGAGGCCCCGACTCCCTCGACACCCCCCTTCGCCTGTACGCTCGTGCACAGTTGCGCGCCCGTCAGCGCCAATACAAGAAGGCAACGGCGCACCTCGACTCTCTTTTGCAGACCCACGCGCGCCACTCCCTCACCGACGATGCTCGCTTCCGACGCGCCGAAATCTACGAGGCCCAGGCGGACACGGCCGGGGCCATCGAGGCCTACGAACAGCTCCCCCGCCGCCATCCTCGCAGTCCGCACGCCGACCAGAGCCTCTACCGGCTCGGCGACCTGTACGAGGCACAGGGGAAGCACGATACCGCCATCGAGACGTACGATCGGCTGCTTGCCGAGTATCCAAACTCGCTCCTTGCCAGCGACGCTCGCTCTCGCCTCCGCACCCTCCGCCGTCGCAGCTGATACGCCACCGACGTTTTTTCCGGTTGCCTGACAACCGACGATGCTTCGTGATCCCTCCAGACAGCGACTGATTCCGAGCATGGCTCCTCCCCTTCCCGCAACGTGCACGATGGCCGCTTCGTCGATGCTCCGTTCTCTCCTCTACACAGCCCTTCTCGCCCTCCTCGTGCTGGGCAGCAGCCCGGCCCCTGCCACGGCCCAGGACGTGTTGGTTCCCATGGACGACAGCCAAAACGACCACCTCAAGGCCTACGGGGCCGTCTACATGGCCCTGGAGCGGGGACAGAAGGTGGACTGGCTGCTCAACTACCGGGGCGGCTCGTTCCTCACCCAGGCCTCGGAGGCCGCGATCCAAGAGCTGCGCTCGCGGGGCGTCACGTTTCAAAAGATGGGGGGCGCGCAGGCCTCTCAGATCATCGCGGAGGTGGAGGCCGACGGAAGCAACATGGCCGTCGTGCCCCTCGAAAAGGCGCCCAAGATTGCCGTCTACGCGCCCGACGGCGCCGTCCCGTGGGACGATGCCGTCCGCCTTGCCCTCAACTACGCCGACGTGCCCCACGACGTCATCTACGACGACGCCGTCCTCGACGGCAAGCTCGACGAGTACGATTGGCTCCACCTCCACCACGAGGACTTCACGGGCCAGTTCGGCAAGTTCATCCGCTACCGAAACGAGCCCTGGTACATCCAGAAGCAGAAGAAGGCCCGCGACCTCGCTCGCAAGCACGGGTACAGAAAGGTAAGCCAGCTCAAGCTCGCCGTGACACAGCGGATCCGCGACTACGTCTCGCGCGGGGGATTCCTCTTTTCCATGTGCTCCGGCACCGAAACCTTCGACATCGCCCTTGCCGCCCACGACACCGACGTCGTCCCCGAGGCATACGACGGAGATCCTGTGGCCCCCGATGCGCTGAAAACCCTCGATTACGGCCCGACGCTCGCATTCACCGGGTTCCGCCCCAACCTCAACGCGCAGGAATACGAGCACTCCAACATTGACGTGGGCCCGCCCCCGTCCGAAATTCGCGATCCCTCGCTCGACTACTTCACGCTCTTCGATTTCAGTGCGAAGTGGGATCCGGTGCCCACGATGCTTACGCAGAATCACGTGGCGACGGTGAAAGGATTCGTGGGGCAGACGACCGCCTTCAAGAAGGACCTCGTGAAAGAAGACGTCGAGGTGCTGGGCAAGCCGCCCAATCGAGACCAGGTACGGTACATCCACGGCACGCTCGGGCAGGGGACCTTCACGTTCTACGCGGGGCACGACCCCGAGGACTACCAGCACTACGTGGGCGACCCCCCGACGGATCTTTCGCTCCACCCGAACTCCCCGGGCTATCGGCTCATCCTGAACAACATCCTCTTTCCCGCTGCGAAGAAGAAAAAGCAAAAGACCTGAGGACCCGGCGCCGTCCACAAGCGACCCGTGACCACGGCGGGGCGTGCCCGTTCCGGCCCCCTGATGTGTCGTGGTGCGCATGGCCTATTTCGTCCACTGCTCTTCACGCAGGACGACACCCGCGATGGCCGCCCGACTCGCAGCAGCCCCCTGCGCTCAGCCTCTTCTTGATTCTTCTCAGCTCGTTCTCCGATGGTCCCCTCGTCTTCCTCCAAGCCCGTCTCGGACTCGATCTGCAACATGACGGAGATCGTGCTGCCGAACGACACCAACAGCCTCGGAAACATGATGGGCGGTCGGCTGCTGCACCTGATGGACAAGTGCGCCGCCATCTCCGCCCAGCGCCACGCCAACCGCGTCTGCGTGACGGCCTCCGTGGACAACGTCGAGTTCCAGTCGGCCATCCAGGAGGGCGAAATCGTGGTCGTCGAAAGCCGCGTCAACCGGGCGTTTCGCACGTCGATGGAAGTGGAACTGAACGTGTGGGCCGAAGACCCTCGCACCGAAACCCGTCGGAAGTGCAACCGGGCCTTCTACACGTTCGTTGCCCTCGATGAGGACGGTTCGACCGTCGAGATTCCGTCGATTGAGCCCAAGACCGAGGCCGAGCACGAGCGATACGAAGCCGCCGCCAAGCGACGCGACATTCGCCTCGTCATCGCGGGACGAAAGGACCTGGAAGATGCGTCTCATCTCAAAGAAGACATGCTCACCGCCCTCCAACACGCCCCCGATGCGATGGAGCAATGACGCGCCCGTTCTCGTTCCTGCCCGCTGTCGTCCCGTTGCCCTCCTCGTCGGTCTGCTTTTCGTCCTCGGCGGGCAAGGGGGAGCTCTCCCCTCCGCCGCTGCCCAGCAATCGTCGGGCACATTCAACGTCGGTCTTCAGGTGGGGCGGCCCGGCGGACTGACGGGAAAGATCGACCGTCCCAATCACACGGCCTACGCTGGTCTACTGACCACCGACGGGGACGAGGTCGTCGGCCTCCGTCTGCACCGACACTGGGAACGGCCCCTTCCCGACTCCCTGGTGCACGTGTACGGCGGCCCGGGCCTCCTCGTTGGGGGCAAGGCGCTCGACGATCCCGATCCGCTTCTCGAACTCGGAAGCAGCATCCAGGCAGGCCTCAACTTTTACAAAGAGCGATTCGAGGTCTTCTTGCATGTGACCCCTACGCTTCACTTTCTTCCCAATCTAGAGATGAGCGCAGGAGGCAGCGTCGGTCTCCGGTATACGTTCGGCGGATCCTGAGTGCAATGCCGAACTGCTGCAAATCACGGTGCACCTTCCAACGGCCTCGTAAATGTAGGGGCGACTGGCGGGCCGGCGCCTGCTTAGTGCAGGATCAAGCAGTCGTTTTGGGTAGAGTCATTCCGAGCGAGGCGATCTAGATCGCCAAAGCCGAGGCGCTGCGT
>CAZSBW010000153.1:0-6615 GCA_964604815.1 uncultured Salinivenus sp.
GGTTCCAGGTCATGCCCGGCGCTCGCATCTTATGGGTGGTCACGATGAAGTTGATGCCCGTAAAGATCGACGCAAAACCCGCCACAAAGATGGCCGAGGTCATCCAAAGCACTCCCCCCCCTGTCGTCTTCGAGTAGGGCGTATAGAAAGTCCAGCCCGTATCGACTCCCCCCAGGAGGACGGCAGCAATCGTCAAAATAGCTCCTGCCATGTACACGTACCACGAGGCCAGATTTAATCGAGGGAAGGCCACATCCTTCGCCCCGATCTGCATGGGCAACACGAAATTGCCGAGGATGGCCGGAATGGAGGGCACCAGAAACAGGAAGACCATCATGATGCCGTGCATCGTAAACACCTGATTGTAGGTGTCATTGCTCATGATGGTCTGGTCGGGCCCGCTGAGCTCCAGACGCATGAAAATGGCCAAGACCCCCGCCACGAGAAAGACGGCCGCAAGCGAAATGAGATACAGAATCCCGATCCGCTTGTGGTCCTTCGTCGTCAACCAGGACCAAATGCCGGTCTCGTGGTTCAGGTAGTTCTCGTCTTCGCCATGGTGTGCATCCGGTTCCACGGTAGAAGGCTTTGTTTCCGTGCTCATAACGCCTCAGTCGAATGTGAGGAGGAACGTCGGTCAGGTGGAGCTGCAACGGCATCCGAATAGGTCCTAAGTAGACACGCAAAAGAACCTTAACAACGAGTCATTCCGAGCGCAGCGCTGGGACTGAAAGGACCGAGTGCTCTTGGAGTGCGAAGCAGGCAATCTCAGATTGCCAGAGTCGAGGGATCTCTTCGAAAATCAGCAGAAGCGACCTTCACCGGCATATTTCCAAATCAGCGTTCTCGCTGGACCCAGAGAGATTCTTCGGCTCTCTCCTCGCTGCCAATCTCAGATTGGCTCGTTCGTGGCCATCTAGATGGCCTCGTTCGCTCAGAACGACTCTCGAATAAACGTATTTCTGCGTGTCTACTTAGTTCGCTCCCTGTCCAGCTGCCGTTTGCTCGGGGGTGTCACTCGTGGGGGGCTCTTTGTCGCTCTGTTCTTTGATGAACGCGATGAGGCCGGACAACTCTCGCTCGGACAGGCTCGAGTACGTTCCCGGCATCAGGTTCTGATATCCTTGTACGATTCTCTCCTCCGGCTTGAGGATGGACTGACGCAGGTAGTTCTCGTCGACCGTTACACTGGATCCATCGGACATCTTGTGGGCCGTCATTCCGTAGAGGCCCTGGAACGATGGGCCGGTCATCCGGGAACCGTCCAGACTGTGACAGCCCTGACAGCCCTGCTGGGTGTATAGCTGTTCGCCCAACTGCGGCAAGGGAATGTCCTTGGACATCTTCTTGTCGTCCAGCCACTGCTGAAACTCGCTCCGCGGCTCAACCCGCACGACCTTGTTCATTTCGGAGTGCTTGGTTCCACAGTACTCGGTGCAGAAGAGATCGTAGGTGCCCTCCTTCGTGGCCTTAAACCACACGGAGGTGTACCGATTGGGAAGAATGTCATACTTCACGCGGAAGGCCGGAATGAAGAACCCGTGGAGGACATCCGCACTACTCATTCGCATCTTCACCTCTTCTCCCGCCGGCACGACCAGCGTGTCCGAGGTCGCCCCGTTTGGATACTCGAACAGAAAATTCCATTGCTGGGCTCGCACTTGGATCTCGTAGGCGCCCGGCGGCGTGACGTTCATCTTCACGTAGCTCTTAAAGCCCCAGTTGAAGACGAGGAGCACGAGAATCGTCGGAACGACGATCCAGGAGACCTCCAGCACCCGGCTCTCCTCCACCGGCGCCGGACGCTCAGCCGGGGACGTGCGCCGATAGCGATACACAAAATAGAGAATGGCCCCTGTGACCCCCACGAGAAGAAAGAGGCTCACCGCCGTGACAAAAAGAAAGAGCCCGTCTACCTCCGGGGCAATCGACGAAGCAGCCTCTGGTAACCAAAAGTCACCCATGTCGGATCCGTACTGATCTTATTGCTAAACGACACGACCCGGCGGTTGCGCTTTCGCCTTCCGCTTGCCGTCTCTTCGAACCTCGTGCCGAAGGACAAAAAGCATTACCGAGCCGCCCGAGATTTTGAAAGCGCCGGTCGGTACAGTTGTTTTCTCTCACCTCTCCTGAACACCATCCGTTGCAACTCGGTCAAGTATCCCTCGTTCGCCTCGGAGTGACGCGCAGATGCCCCTTTCGAAAGAGTGCTATGGATTTGCTCCCGACTCTGCCGCGGTCCGCGACTGCCGATACTCCTTCGTCGCAATCACGTCCATCGCCCGGTCGATGGGAATCTTGTACACCCCCTCCTCCTCATCCACAACGTCGTACTGCGTGAGGGCTTTCTGGGCCTCCATCTCTGCCTGCTGGAGCATCTCGTAGTTTTGCTCGCTCGTGGCCGACGCCTTCGTGTCCTGCGTCACCTGCCCGTACCAGCTAAAGAGCACGACGACCGCGACCAGGATCACGGCCAGGATGGACACGGCAATGGCCATGATCTGGTTTGCCGCAATTCCCTCGTAGGCAACGCCCCGTTCTCGCTCCTCTTCAAAGCGATCTTCCAAAGAGAAGACGCGCCGGGACACTTCTCGTTGCGTGGCCCGCGCCAGCCCCGTAATGGGACCGTCCTCCTCTTCCGCGAGCAGATCTTGTTCGGCCGCCTCCTCCGTCGCAGCGATAAAGCTTTCCACGTCAGAGGGCTCGCCCCATCCCGAATCGGACCCGGCCGTCACGCGCCAGAAAAAGGTCTGGCCGTCCGTCGGCAGCTGGTTGCCCACCGTCACGGCGGTCTCGGTGCCCACTTCCTCGTCGAGGAGAAGCTCGTCGAAGCGGGCTGTTTCCGAAATCTGCAGACGATATCGATCCGCCTCGGTCGAGGGCTTCCAGGCAAAGGTGACCTCTTGCCCGTCAACTGTCGTCGCGTCCACGGGCCCAACGAGCGTGGGGGAAGACGGCAAGTCGCTGTGGGGGGCGGCGGCAGTCATGGCGAGAACGTATAATCGTAATTGCTGGGTAAAGCGTACGCGCAGATCGCAGGTGGGGTCGTGCAGGCTCGGTGAAAATCACCGGGACTCCGTTCGCCGCGCCCGAGCGGGATTGCCCGGGAAGGGGCTACGTGTTCTCAAAGTGAAGCGACTCCCCAAGGTACGGATGGTTTTGCGGAACGAGGGCGTGACGACGAAGGCGGTACATCAGTGCGCCCGCGAAGACGCCCGTCAACCCCAACCAGCACGTAAAGTCGAGCCAGTGGAACCCGCCGCTGTCCCGTAGCACCGGGAGCGTCACCCAGTGCAGGTCGAACCAATGCATTCCAATCAACCACACGGACATGATGCCCATGATGACGTACGTCCGCTTCGGGGCCCGCGCCAGCAGCACCAGAAACGGCACGACAAAGTGGAAGAGCAGCAGGAAGCCGCTGTGCCACTGCCATCCGTTTTGCAATCGGTGCTGAAACCACACGGCCTCCTCCGGAATGCCCCCATACCAGTAGAGCATGTACTGACTAAAGGCAATGTAGGCCCAGAAGACGACGAAGCCGAACATGTACTTCCCAAGGTCCTGATAGTGCTCCTTGGTGACGACGCCCCGCAGGAGTCCCCCCGTCCGCTGCAGAAGCAGAACCACCAGGGTAATGACGGACACCGCACTGAGAATGCCCCCGGCGAAGAAGTACACCCCGAAGATGGTAGAGAACCAGTGCGGGTCGGTGGACATGAGGATGTCGTAGCTCCCAAAGGCCAGCGTCACGGCCGTCAGGGGCAGGCCCCAGGCACTCGTGCTTCGCAGCTTGGCGGGAATGGACGGATCCGGATCCACGTCCTGCCGCACCGACAAGGTGTACAGACGATAGGAGACAATCGTCCAGGCCACGAAGTAAATGACCATCCGCACACACCAGAACTCAAAATTCAGGTATGCCCGCTTGCCGGCCAGGATTTCGTCGTAGTGCGGACTGCTTGGATCGTAGAGATCCGCGTGCGTCCAGTGATACAGGTCGTGCATCCCGAATAGCAGCGGAAGGCCCAACACGAAAAGCAGCGGAAACGCCCACACCAGAGATTCATTGATCCGGTTGATCACCACGCTCCAGGACGCCCGGGTAAGGTGGTGAAAGATCAGGAAGAGCAGCCCGCCGAGTGCCGTGGACAGCAGAAACGACCAGCCGGCGAGGTAGGCAAAGAAAAAGTCGTCCGGATTCTGCCAGCCCCCGAGCGCGCTGATGACCAGCAGGGCCACCCCCAACACCAGGGGCACGAGCCAGGATCGCCGGTCCCCAACGAACCGGTAGGTCCGTTCCGCTGCCGCCCGCGTGGACCGGAGGGGATCGACCAGCCACGAAAGCGGCGTGTTTTGTTGTACAGAATCGGCCATGACGTCAGTGGTTCTTCGATGTCCGAAGCCGGGACGTCCCGGCAAACGGTGAATTCAAGAGTGAGACGGATGCACGCAAAAAGGCCCTAGTCGGAAGTCGGCCCGCTCTGCGTGGTCGCTGTGGTGTCGCTCGACGACCGAATTTGGACCCCAGTTTGCTCTTCGATGCGCGCAACCACGCTCGCCGGTAGGTTCTCTGCCTTTGCATTTTGGCTGCGCTGGAGAGCGCGAACGTACGCCACAATGGCCCATCGGTCGCGCACAGGGATCTGTTGGGCGTAGGACGGCATGTTGCGTACCCCATTCGCGATCACATCGTATAGATAGCCGTCCGTTGCCCGGCGGAGGCGGTCGATGTGATAACTGGATGCGGGCGTGTACCCGTAATCCCCCCGCATGATCACCCCATTGCCCGCTCCCGACTTCCCGTGGCACGGCGTGCAGAACGTATTGTACTTGTCCTGCCCCCGCTCCAGCATCTGCCGGTTGACGGCGATGGGAATCCGCTCGACGTACGCCCCGTCGGCCGTGCGGCCCCGATACAGCCTGCTGCTGTCCCGAAGAAGCCCCCGAGCCACCGTTCCCGTCGGCGGCTTGCGCATGGATGCCTTGTCTTCGAAGAGGGGATTGTACGTTTGCGCCTGGAATTTCTCCTGGAAGTCCATTCCCAGGTGCGGATGAATCGGCGGCGCGTCCGACTGGGTCCCGCGGCACCCCACCAGGAGGAAGGCAGTCAAAAGTCCAGTAACGAAGAGGCGTCGCATCGGTGGTACAGAAAATCTCGAAGGGAAAGACGTCAGTCGTCGGAGCGCGGGCGCGAATCAGGAATCGGCCACGCCGTCGTCCTGCACGAGTTCAATGTGAACCGCCCCGAGATTGCGGAGCGTCGTCGCGGTGTTCTCGGCGTCAAACTGCTCGTCGCTGGCGGCGACGTGGAGGAAAAATCGGTCGTCGGTCACGCCTTCGAACCGGTCGGAATAGAACAGAGGATTGTATGGGCGGGGCAATCCATTCAACGCAAGCATGCCCGCCACCGCCCCGAACGCAGCAAACAAGACCGTCAACTCAAACATGATGGGCACCGACGGCTCCACCGCGAAGAAGGGTTTGCCGCTGATGTTGATGGGATAGTCGACGGCGGCGGTCCACCACTGCAGCAGATATGCCGTCGCAAAGCCCGTCACGCCCCCGAGAAAGGTCGAGACGCCGACCGCCGATGCGTTTCCCAGGCCCATCGCGTCGTCCATCCCGTGAATGGGAAACGGGCTGTGGGCGTCAAAGTGGCGATACCCCTCCTCCCGCACCGCCTCGGCGGCGTGCAACAGCGCCCCGGGGTCCGAAAACTCCGCCAGCAGGCCGTAGACCTGGTCGGCGTCGCTCTCGTAAATTCCCATCGAGGCCTTAATTTCGCGAATCAAATTGTCCAGCATGACAGCAGTGCAAAGGTAAGTAAGCGTCAATCCGTGCGTGGAAGGCCATGAAACGGTCCTGGCTGCTCCCTTCCACCGGGTGCTATATCGTATTGCGCATTTCGTATTGGAGACCAGAAAAACGAGGGCAATCTCAATTTACGCACTACGCAATACGCAAAACCCATCTTCGAGAAAGCATCTCTGTTTTTCCCAGTTGATTTTACGTATTCAGAAAGCTACGCGTCCTCCTCCGGTTGCTCCACCGCCGCCACCGTCGCGGGACGAATGTACGGTTCTCCGTCCCCAGCGGCGTGGCCGTTGCCGCTCTCGTAGTAGTGCGGGTCGGCCTGGGGCATCACGCCCTTCACCTCGGACATCGCGACCATCGGCACAAACCGAAGGAACAGGAGGAAGAGCGTAAAGAACAGCCCAAACGAGCCCACGAGCATGCCGATGTCCACCCAGGTGGCCGTGAAGTAGCCCCACGAGCTCGGCAGAAAGTCGCGGTGGAGCGACGTAATCGTAATCACGAAGCGCTCGAACCACATCCCGATGTTCACAAAGATCGACAGGACGAACATGACCGGAATCGACCGTCGCAGGGTCTTGAACCAGAAGAGCTGGGGCGTAATCAGGTTGCAGGTCATCATAATCCAGTACGCCCAGGCGTACGGCCCGAAGGCGCGGTTGAGGAAGGCGTACTGCTCGTACTCAACGCCCGAGTACCACGCCATGAAGAACTCGGTGATGTAGGCAAAGCCCACGATCGACCCCGTCACCAGGATGATGATGTTCATCTTCTCCAGGTGGTCGATCGTGATCACGT